>PXSU01000068.1 GCA_003022745.1 Halobacteriales archaeon SW_9_67_25 | reverse complement strand
CCTCGCCAGCGTGGTAGTCCTCGACGGCACTGGGGTTCTCCTCGATGGCCGCTTCGACGGCTCGCTGGACCTCGTCGCCGCCCGTCTTGCCCAGTCCCTCCTCTTCGACGACGGAATCGGGGTCGTGGCCGTCGTCGAGCATCGACCGCAGGACAGTCTCGCGGGCGTTCTTGGCCGTGATCTCCTCCTCGGCGACCAGTTCGACGAGGCGTTTGATCTCGTCCAGTCGGCCCTCGACGTCCGTGACTGCCATGTCCCGGTAGTTGAGTTCGCCAAGGAGGTTGTCGGCGACCCACGTCGCGGCGAGGTCGGCGTCGAACTCGGCGGCGACCTCCTCGTAGAAGTCCGCGACCTGCTTGGTGGCGGTGAGTTTGGCTGCGGCCTCGCTTCCCAGGCCGTACTCCGCGCGGAACCGCTCGCGGCGTGCCTCCGGGAGTTCCGGGATGGCGATCTCCGCCTTCCAGTCGGCCACCTCCAGGGGCGGGAGGTCGGCCTCCCGGTAGTAGCGGTAATCTTTCTCCTCCTCCTTCGAGCGCATCGAGACCGTAATCCCGCGGGACTCGTCCCAGTGGCGGGTCTCCTGCTGGACGACACGGCCGCGCTCGATGGCGTTTTTCTGTCGCTGGGCCTCGTAGGCCAGGGCCTTCTCGGCGCCCTTGTGACTGGAGATGTTCTTGACTTCGGTCCGGTTGGCGGCCTCGAGGACCGCGTCGTCGACGCTGCCGTCGGCCCCGACCTCGCTCTCCTCGACCACCGAGAGGTTCGCGTCCACGCGGAGGCTGCCGTCCCGGCTGGCGTCGAACACGCCCAGGTACTCCAGCACTTCCTCCAGTTTGGCGAGGAAGGCCCGCACCTCGGTGGCGTCGCGGAAGTCGGGGTCGGTGACGACCTCCAGCAGGGGGGTGCCGGCGCGGTTGTAGTCGACCAGCGTGTACTCGGCGGTGTCGATGGAACCCCCCTTGTGCGTGAGGCTGCCGGGGTCCTCCTCCAGATGGGCCCGCCGGATGCCGACCGTCCGGCGCTCGTCGCCGGCCGAAAATTCGAGGTGGCCGTCCTGACAGATCGGGGCGTCGTACTGGGAAATCTGGAAGTTCTTCGGGAGGTCGGGGTAGTAGTAGTTCTTCCGGTGAAAGCGGGTCCGTTCTGGGATGGTCGCGTCGATGGCCTTGCCAACCTTCACGGCAGCCTCGACGGCACCCTCGTTGAGGACCGGCAACGACCCGGGGAGGCCCAGACAGACCGGGCAGGTGTTGGTGTTGGGCCCGTCGGCAGGGTCGGTCGAGCAGCCACAGAAGATCTTCGTATCGGTCCGGAGCTGGACGTGTACCTCCAGCCCGATGACCACCGCCAGCTCGCCCGTCTCCTGTACTTGTGCCATTGGCCGGCCTTGTGGGGCCGCCGGCTAAAACGCACCGGTCGCAACCCTGTCAGCGCCGAACCACAGTTTCGTTTCCAGATCGTTACACTGACTCAGAACGGACAGATGTACGCGCTTCTCGCCCGGATAGCAGGACGGGCACGACGCGGTGACGTATCGGAATCGGTATGCGTGTCTGACACACGTTTATGTGTCCGGAGTCAGAGGTGCGGTGTATGTGCGGTAACAGAGTCGAGGAACTGGAATCGCAGGTCAAGGAACTGCAGGCCTCCGTGGAGGGGCTGACGGACGAACTCGTCGAGTGCAAGGTACGGCTGGCCGAACTGGAGGAGGTCGTCGACGAGGAGATGGGATACGCCCCGGAACTCCGCAGCGGCGGGGACAGCGACGAGGAAGAGCCCGAGATGCGGGTGCCGGAGCCGGGCGAACCGCAGGACGCGGCCGAAGCATCTAACACCGAGGCACCCGAGGAAGCGGACAACACGGAGGAGTCGGGGTCAGATTCGGACATCATCGTGGCCTGACGCCGGCGCTCCGAAGCGAGCACCCCATGCATATCAAAGAGCTCGTCCTCGACAACTTCAAGAGTTTCGGCCGGAAGACCCGCATCCCCTTCTACGAGGATTTCACGACGGTCAGCGGCCCGAACGGCTCCGGGAAGTCCAACATCATCGACTCGATTCTCTTCACCCTGGGGCTCGCCAGGACCTCCGGTATCCGCGCGGAGAAACTGACCGACCTCATCTACAATCCCGGCCACCAGGAGGGCGACTCCTTCGAGGGCGAACGGGAGGCCAGCGTCAAGGTCATCCTCGACAACACCGACGGGACCCTCGACCGCAGCCAGGTCGTGTCCGCCGCCGGCACCGAGAAGGTCGGCGACGTCGATGAGATATCGATCAAACGCCGCGTCAAGGAGACCGAGAACAACTACTACTCGTATTACTACATCAACGGCCGTTCGGTCAACCTCGGGGACATCACGGACCTCCTCGAGGGGGCCGGCATCACGCCCGAGGGGTACAACGTCGTGATGCAGGGCGATGTCACCGAGATCACCAACATGACCGCGGGGGCGCGCCGGAAAGTCGTCGACGAGATTGCCGGTGTCGCCCAGTTCGACGCCAAGAAGGAGGACGCTTTCGAGGAACTCGAAGTGGTGGAAGAACGTGTCGAGGAGGCCGAACTCCGCGTCGAGGAGAAGGAAGACCGGCTCGACCAGCTCACCGAGGAACGCGAGGAGGCCCTGACCTACCAGGAGTTGCGCGAACAGAAAGCCGAGTACGAGAGCTACCGCAAGGCCGCACAGCTCCAGGACAAACGCGAGGAACTCGACGAACGCCAGGATCAGATTGCGGACTTAGAGGAGACACTGGCCGAGCGGGAGGCCGAACTCGACGACCGCCAGGCGCGGGTGATGGACCTGCAGGCCGGCCTCGGGGAGCTGAACGACGAGATCGAGCGCAAGGGCGAGGACGAACAGCTGGCGATCAAACGCGAAATCGAGGAGATAAAGGGCGACATCGCCCGCATCGAGGACCGCATCGAGAGCCAGGAGGAGAAGATCGAGGCCGCCGAGAGCGACCGCCGGGAGGCGTTCGTCGAGATCGACAGCAAACAGGAGACCGCCGACGACCTCGAGGAGGAGATCCGGGAGGCGAAAGTCGCCAAATCCTCGGTCGTGGCCGACATCGAGGCAAAACAGAGCGACCTTGCGGAAGTCGAGGCGCGCATCGAGGAGGTCGGCGCCCAGTTCGAAGAGGTCAAAGACCAGCTCGACGGGAAGCGGAGCGACCTCGAGGCGGCCAAATCCGAGAAGAACGACCTCCAGCGCGAGCAGGACCGGCTGTTAGACGAGGCGCGCCGCCGGTCGAACGAACAGCGCGAGACCGAGGCCGACATCGAGGCGACCCGCGAGCGGATCCCCGACCTCGAAGCGGCCATCGAAGACCTCGAGGTCGAACTCGAGAAGGCCGAGAAGAACCGCGGGACGATCACCGGGGTCGTCGAGGACCTCAAGGCCGAGAAACGCGAACTGCAGTCCGACCTGAACGAAATCGAGGACGACCTCAACGCCGCCCAGCAGGAGTACGCCGAGCTCGAAGCCAAGGCCGGCCAGTCGGGCGACACCTCCTATGGCCGTGCGGTGACGACGGTCCTCAACGCCGATATCGACGGCGTCCACGGAACGGTCGCA
>PXSU01000067.1 GCA_003022745.1 Halobacteriales archaeon SW_9_67_25 | reverse complement strand
ACGTCGAGGTGGGCAACTACCCCTTTACTACCATCGAACCCAACCGCGGGGTCAGCCACGTCCGCACCGACTGTCCCTGTCTGGAGCGCGACCAGCGGTGTGACGCGGAGAACTGCCACGAGGGCAAGCGGTACGTCCCGGTCGAACTGCTGGACGTCGCGGGACTGGTCCCGGGTGCCCACGAGGGGCGGGGGCTGGGCAACCAGTTTCTCGACGAACTCACCACCGCAGACGCTATCCTCCACGTCGTCGACGCCTCGGGCGGGACCGACACGGAGGGCGAACCCGTCGAAGTGGGCGAGCACGACCCCGTCGAGGACATCGCCTTCGTCGAGGAGGAGATGGACCGCTGGCTGGCGAGCATCCTCACCCGCAACTGGGAGACCGTCGAGCGCCAGTCCCGACCCCCTGGCGTGGGACGACGCCGACCGCCACCGTCTCGCGAGCGAACTGCGCGCACGGACCTTGCCCATCATCGTCGTCGCCAACAAGGCCGACGTGGCGCCACGCGAGCACCTCGACCGCCTCGGGGAGGCCGCCGACACCGTCGTCCCCGCCACGGCGGAGGGGGAACTTGCCCTGCGGCGGGCCGCCGAGTCGGGCGTCCTCACCTACGATCCCGGCGACCCCGACTTCGAAATCGTCGGCGAAGTGAGCCACTCCCAGGCCGAGGGGCTCGAACGCATCCGCGGGGTGATGGCCGACTGGGGTTCCACTGGCGTCCAGAGAGCGCTCGACACGGTCGTCTACGACGTGCTTGACCACATCACGGCCTACCCCGTCGAGAACGAGACGCGGTGGACCGACGGCCAGGGGACGGTTTTGCCCGACGCCCACCTGCTTCCCGCCGGGTCGACGCCGCTCGACCTCGCGTACGCGGTTCACTCGGACATCGGCGAGGGGTACCTCTACGCGGTCGACGCCCGCGAGGGTCGCCGGATCGGAGAGGACCACGAACTTGCCGAGGGCGACGTCGTCAAAATCGAGAGCACGGCCACGTAGCCGCCGTGACGGAACTCGCGAGTGTCCTCGTCGAGTGACGGCTTAAATCCCCCCATACCACTGGGAGTGACTCATACGGATTGCTGTATTTCATTACCGGATCGACCGCACGCTGTCCTGCGGTCGATCTGGAAAATAGCGACAGCAATCCGTATGAGTCGGACCCCCCGAGGCAGGGCCACCGGATATTTAACGGGTCCACAGTTCGGCGGCGTAATTTATTAACAACGCCCCGTCAAGTGTGTGTATGGATATTCGCGAGGCGACGCCGGACGACAGGGAGGCAGTCCAGGAGGTAACGAGGCGTTCGCTGGAGGCGTCCTACTCGCTGAGTCCGACCACGATCGAGGGGGCCGTCGAGGAGTGGTACGGAGCCGAGCGATACGAGGAGAAACTCGACGAGTCGGACAGGCTCCTGCTGGTGACCGAGGTCGACGGCGTGGTCGGCTTCAGCGAGAGCGTCCTCGTCGCAGCGGGCGGGCAAGCCGACCTGCTGTGGCTGCACGTCCACCCCGACCACCGGGGCCAGGGTATCGGGCAGGAACTGTACGAACACACCGAACAACACCTAGAGGAGATGGGCGCGGAGTACTTGCGCGGGCGGGTGCTGGCGGACAACCAGATGGGGGCCGCCTTCTACGAGGAGCGGGGGTTCGAGCAGGTCGACGACGAGCACATCGAGATCGACGACGACCGCCACGTTGAGCACATCTACTCCAACGCGGTCTCGCGGCAACTCCGGAGCCTCGTCACCGACGACGGGAGCGTCGTCTACGTCGACCGGACCGACGAGGAGGTCGGCTCTGACGCCCCGTTCAACGTCGTCCTCGAGGACCCCGAGGGCGAGACACACTACGGGTACTTCTGTACGAACTGCGAGGAACTGGCAAACGCTATGAGTGCCAACGGCCGCATCAAGTGTGCCAGTTGCGGGAACACCCGCAAGCCGACGCGGTGGGACGCCAGTTACCTTTAAGACCCTCTCCCGGGACCACCAACCATGAGCGACCAGACTGCCAGTGCGGTGATGACCTCGCCGTTCGTGAGCGTCAACCCCGAAGTGCCGATCACCGACGCCGCGAAGACGATGCGGGACGCGACAATCGGCTCCGTGATGGTCGTCGACGAGGCGAACCGGCCGGAGGGAATCCTGACACGTTCGGACTTCGTCGACTTCGTCGCCGACGAGGAGAACCTCGCTGCCGAAGAGATCCCCGCGACAGCCGAGGTGATTGCCACCGACATCGTCTCGGTTTCGCCCGAGACACCCCTCCCGGAGGTCGCAGACGTAATGAGCGAGCACGCCATCCACCACCTCCCTGTCATCTCCGGGTCCGGGAAAGTCGTCGGCATCGTCACCACCACGGACCTTGCGAACGCGGAGTAACTGCACAGCGCCCGCCGTTACCGGAGCAAGAAGCCGTCCCCGAGGGGGTCCTCGGGGTCGACGAAGAACTCAGAGCGCCCGGTGATGTGGGCGTCACCGGTGACGCGTGGGACGACGGCGTCGTATTCCCCGACGGTCGTGCGGTCCTCGAAGCGGCCCGAAAAGGTCGACCCGACGACGCTCTCGACGACGAAGGGCTCGCCCGGTTCGAGGTCGCCCGCTGCGGCCCGGAGCGCGACCCGTCCGGAGACGCCCGTTCCCGTGGGGCTGCGGTCGACCTCGCCGTCGGCGAAGACACAGACGTTCCGCGATTCGACGCCTTCAGTCTCCGAACCGTCGCAGATGATCGTCCCGTACAGGAACCCCAGGTCCTCCTCGTGTGGGTGGGCGATGTCGCGGGTCGCCGCGACCCGTTCCTTGACCGCGCGGCCGACCCGAACGAGGTCGTCCGTCGCCACGTCAGCCAGGTCCAGTCCCACGTCCTCGGCATCGCAGTACGCGTAGAAGGCCCCCCCGAACGCGAGGTCGTGGGGGACCTCTCCGAGACCGGAGACCTCGACGACGCAGTCGGTCTCGACGACGAAGGATGGGACGTTCTCGAAGGTGACCGGACCGGGGGAGCCATCCGGGGCGGTTTCGACCTCGGCGGTGACGAGCCCCGCGGGGGTGTCCATCCCGATGGTGGTGACCGGGGGCGTCGCCTCGACGTAGCCCGTCTCGACGGCGACACGGCCCAGCGCGATGACGCCGTGACCACACATCGTGGAGTAGCCGTCGTTGTGCAAAAAGAGGACGCCAAAGTCCGCCGCCTCGGAGACGGGGTCGGTCACCACCGCGCCGTACATGTCGGCGTGACCCCGGGGTTCGAACATCAGGGCGGTCCGGTACCTATCGAGGTGGTCGCGCATGTACCGGCGCTTGTCGAGACTCGTCTCGCCCTTCAGGTCGGGCAGGCCGCCGGTGACGACTCGGAGGGGTTCGCCGCTGGCGTGGGCGTCCAGCGTCGTGATTCGCTCCCAGTCGGCGGGCGGGGACCAGTCGACATCCATCAGACGATGGCGTTGAACGGCCCCTCGACGATGAAGAACAGCGCCTGGAAGGCGGCGTAGGCGAGCACGAGCATGCCGGCGGTGATCGCGCCCTTGGGCCGGTCCAGGGGGACCTCACGCCGGGCCTCGACCTTGCGGGCCTCGAACTCGAAGAAGTCCGCGAGGAACAGCCCGAGCACGAGCACCGACAGGACCATCCCGGGGTGGTGGTCGACGGTCATGTAATAGAAGGCCCCGAGGACGAGGACGACGTTCAGGACCTCGTGGGGGAGAAAACGGGTGATGGCCTCGGCGCCCTCGTCGGCCTGGCTGCGGTGGCGGTCGTGTGCGACCTTGCGCGTGGCGAAGTTGGCCAGCACCACCACCAGGATGAGAGCCTCGACGAGGATGACGTCACCGACCCCGAGTTCCATCGCAAGGACGCCATCGACGGGCCCGAAGATGTTGGCGTCTGCCATACCCGAGTGTCCGACCCACCCACATTAGAGTTTTTCCAATTCGCGCTCGCGGCGGCCGAAGGGCGACAGTCCCTCCGGCACCCGGACGACCTCGACCCGGTCGGTCACTGCGACACGGACGGGGTCCCCGACCGGGGCATCACCGGCAGAGCGGTCGTCGGCCAGCACCTCGACGGCCGCCTCGTCGCGTTCGACCGTGAGGGAGATCTCGGGTGGCACCACCCAGTGGCCGAGCGACGTGGCGAAGGGCGCCACTGGAACCACGACGAGGACGTCGAGGCCGGGGTCTACGACGGGGCCGCCGGCGGTTCGTGCGTAGCCGGGCGAGCCGGCCGGTGTCGTCGCCACCACGCCGTCGGCGCGAAAGCGGGCGACGTGCTCGCCGCCCGCGCGGACGGTGAACTCGGAGATGTCGGCCGGTCCGGCCGTGACGAGCATCGCGTCGAAGAACGCGGTGGTCTCCCCGCCGTCCCACGCGAGATCGAGGAGGGGATGCTCCTCGACAGCCCACTCGCCGGTCGTCAGTCGCTCGCCGACCCCGGGGAGGGCCGCACGCGGGACCGACCGGACGCCCCGGCCGGCCTCGACGGGCAGTATCGGCACCGGCGGGGCCCTCCGGGCGAGTTCCAGCAGCGCCCCCTCGCCGACGGCGACGAGGATCGCCGGGTCGGCCGACAGTACCGAGTCGGTATCGCCCTCGACGGTACGGAGGCCGGCCGCCAAGAGGGACGCCGCCACGCCGTCCGCGTCGCCGACGACGCCGGCCGTCCGTGCCTGGCCACCCGCCTCGTCCATATCCGACGGTGGCGCTATGCGGGCAAAAAGGCACCGTCACCCGCTCGCGACTCCCGCTCGGCCGGTCACTGTTCCGCGTCCGCGAGTTTCGCCAGTAGTCCACGCCAGGCTTTTGTCGCCACCCCGCCGGGGTCGACCCATGACGGACTGGATCGGCGAGACGTTCGCGAGCGACGCGGGCTGGGACCACCTCGAAACCCTGGTCGACATCGGCACCCGGATGGCTGGCAGCGACGGCGAGCACCGGGCCGCCGAGGCAACCCGGGACGCGGTCGAGGCCGGGACCGGGCAGGCCACGAGCGGGAACGTCCACGCCGACCTGGGGCCCGAGACCGAGGAGGCGGTGCTGGTGACGAGCCATGTGGACGCCCACGACATCGCGGAGGGGGCCGGCGACAACCGGGACGGCGACCGTCGTCGAAATCGCGAACGCGCTGGCCGCCCGCGAGGACGAACTGGAGACGCGGGTCCACCTGGTCGCCTTCGGTGCCGAGGAGGTTGGCCTCTGTGGCTCCGGGCACGACAGCGAGAACCGCGACCCGGAGACAGTAAAGGCAGTCCTCAACAACGACGGCGTCGTGCGGGGCCGGACGCTGAAGTGCTACACCCAGGGGTTCGATGGGCTGGAAACCGCGGCCCAGGCGGTTGCCGACCGGTTCGACCATCCCATGAAGACGACGCCGCGGCTCAGTCCCCACAGCGACCACTGGCCCTACGTCGAGCGCGGCGTGCCGGGCCATCACACCAGCACCCGCACGACCAGGAAGAGGACGACCACGCCCAGCACGTCACAGACGTTCGTGACGGCAGGGATGACGACGTCGTCGGGGTCGAGTTCCCGGCGGTAGGCGACGTAGGTGGCGACGACAGTGACAGCCACCGCGAGGACGGAGAGTGCGAGGCCGCTGGTGACCGCGACGGCGACGACCCTGGTCGGTGCCAGCCTGGCGCCGACGGTCACCTCGGCGAGCACCCACGCGCCGACACCGACCAGCGGGAAGATAGTCGCGGCCAGCGCGACCGTCGCGGCGGCGTTGCCCCCGAGGACGTCGTCGTCGGGCGCAAACGAGAGGGTGCCGAGGTGAAAGGCCGTCGAGAGCCGGGCCGCGAGGACACTCCCGAGGTTACCGGCGGTCCCGATGGTGACGGGAACCAGTACCAGCAGCGAGGGCGAACGCAGGAGTGCGGCCTCGAAGCTCCCGAGGACGAGCCCGCTGCCGATCTCTACGAGCGTCAGCGCCAGCAACACCGGAAGCATCGCCCGCGTGATCGCGCGGACGGTCCACTCGGTCTGCATCTACCCGACCCCGGCGGCGAACAGGACGACGCGCACGGCCAGGAGGAGAAAGGCGACACCGAAGACGTCGCCGGCCGTGGTAACGATCGGCCCGACCAGCGGGTCGGGGTTGTACCCCCGCCGGTATCCCGCGAAGACCACCCCGACGACGGTCATCGAGAGGACGACTCCCGAGAGGGCTGCCGAGAGGCCGGCGATGGCGATCAGCCTGGAGAGCGGTGCTGTCTCGCCTCCGAGGGCAGAGAGCGCCGCAAAACCGGCGACAGCAGCGAACGTGCTCGCGAGCAGGCCGTTGGTGACGGCGGCCGCGACAGCGCGGTACAGCCGTGGGTCGGCGTCCCGGACCTGCGGGGAGACGAGTCCCTGATGGAGTCCGGTCGCGACGCGGGCCCCCAGCGACCCGTAGACGTTCCCGCGCGTAGCCAGCAGTGCCGGCACGAGCACGAGCAGGCCCGGCACTGCCCGGAACTCCGCGCGCATTCCCCCGAGGACGACGCCCGCGAGCAACCCACCGACCGCGCTGGCCGCGAGCGCCGGCGCTCCCTCGCGGTAGGCCTCGCGGGCCACCTCGCGGATGGTCATTGTCGACTGGGACGTCCCCTGGCACAAAAAAGCCACAGTCATCGGTCCCGCGATTCCGAAACCGATTTGCCCGCGAGTGGCTGACTGCCCCCAATGGTCGAGCCCTCTCTCCTGCTGACCAACGACGACGGCGCGGACGCCCCCGGACTGGTCCGTCTCTACGAAGAACTGACGGCCATCGGCAACGTGACTGTCGTCGCCCCCGAGGAGAACCAGAGCGGCGTCGGCCGCACCCGCTCGCACGCCGCCGTCCGCCGCGAACACCCCTGGGGGTACGTCCTCACCGGGACACCCGCTGACTGCGTGGCCTACGGCCTGCGCGGTCTGGAGACCGAGTTCGACCTCGTGATCTCCGGGTGTAACCACGGCCCCAACGTGGGCAACTACGTCACCGGCCGGTCGGGCACGGTCGGGGCCGGCGTCGAGGCCGCATTCCTCGGGACGCCCGCAGTCGCCGTCTCGGGCTATCACTGCGAGGATTTCTTTCCCGACCCCGCCGACGCCTACGACTTCGCCCGGCCCGCCCACGTCACGGTCGAACTCTGCCTGCGCGCCAGCGAGGCCGACCTCCTGACCCCGGGGACGCTGTTGAACGTCAACGTCCCGCTCGACGTCGCCGACCCCCCGATGCAGGTCACCCGACCGCTTCCCGACTACGACCTCGACGTCGAACACGACACGGATCCGGAGAGCGTCGACCCCATCGAAGCGGTCGGGCGCGAGCAGGTCCACGAGCCCGAGGATGGCGAGGTGGTCCGCCTCCAGGACGACGTCTGGCCGGGGGTGGTCGGGTTCGAGAATCCCTTCCCGCCGACTCCGGAACACCGCGAACGCTATCCCGAGGGAACCGACCGCCGCGCGCTCGTCGAGGGCGAAATAAGCGTCTCCCCGCTGTCCATCGACCACGGGGACGCCGACCACGAGGGGCTGTCACCGGTGGTCGAGGCGTACAACGACGGGGAGTGACCGGTGACCCACAACCGGACGACACTCACCGCTCGCTGCCCGCCAGGCCGGTTCCGGTGATGCGGAACTGCCCGGTCGCGCCGGCCTCGCGGGCGTGGTGTTTCTCCAGCGTTACCCGGCGGTTCCCCCCGCGAAAGCGGTCCAGCCGGAGGATGACTGCCGACCAGTGGTCCAGCGTGTGCCCGCCGAGTGCGCGCGTTCCGTCCGAGTCGGGGTCGGTGAACACCTGGTTGGTGAAGGCGACCGCGAGATCGTGTTTGCGAGCCAGCGAGAGCAGGTGCGTGATCTGTCGGGCCACCGCGCGCAGTGCCTCCCCGTCCGCCTGCTGGGTGCGTTCGAGCCGGTAGAACCCGGTCGCGCTGTCGAGGACGATCAACTCCACTTCGGGTGCGAACTCGGCGGCGTCCTGGACGGCCTCGCGTTGCTCCCCGAAGGTCAGCGCCTCGGAGACGATGATGCGCGAGGCCAGTTCCTCGACGGACTGATCGCTTGGGTGCCCGCTGGCGAGTTGCTCCATCCGGTCGACCGAAATCCCCTCGGTGTCGACGTAGAGGATCGACCCGCCGTCGGCCGCGGCACTGATTGCCGCCGAGAGGACGACGTTCGTCTTGCCGGCCGCAGGCGGGCCGTACACCTGCGTGACGGCGCCGCGCTCGAACCCGCCACCGAGCAACTCGTTGATGGGATCACAGCCGATCGGGATGGGGTCGCTCACGTCCCGGGATTGGTCGCCCTCCGATTAAAACGCTCGCACACGCGGTCCCCCGTCGCACCTCCAGCCGGGTGTCGCGACCGACCGAGTCGCTCAAGAGTACACCGCCACAAGCCGTGGCGTGATCGTCGTCGCCACCGCCGACTTCGAACTCTACCACGAACTCGTCACGGCACTCCGGGAGCGCGGCGTCGAGTTCACTACTGTCGAACCCGACGACGGGGTGCCCTACCTGGGGACGGGCACCCGCGGGATGGGTGACGTCCTCGCCGCGGTCAATATCGCACGCATCGAGGGCGAGCGCGTCGACGAGCCAGTCGTGACACGGAACGTCGACGAATTCCCGCGTGCGCCGGTCAGAGTCTCACCCTACTGAAGACCGTGCCAGTGGGGCCAGGGGATCGTACCCGAGCACGTTTCGCTACGATTCCCACGCTGTCGCTTCCGCCCGGCGCATGACTTCGCGAATCGGGAGCCCGGTTTCCTCGGCGACCGCCAGTGCGTCGTCGTACTCCGCGCTCACGTCGTAGACGTCCCGGTCCGCGCTGGCGATCTTGACCGCGACCTCGTAGTCGGTGCCGTCGACGGTCACCGAAACCGTCCGCGTCTCGCGGTCGGCAACCCAGCGGTGACCCGCGCCGCCCTCGCGGACGCCGAGTGTTCCCGTCTCCTCGGCCAGTCGGCGCGCGACCCGCCGAGCGTCCTCGGGGGCACAGACAACCTTCACCAGGTGGCCGGGCCGGGATTTCTTCATCGTCAGCGGCACGACGGAGACGTCCAGCGCGCCCGCCTCGACGAGTGTCTCCTGGAGCGCCCCCAGCAACTCGGGCGCGGCGTCGTCGAGGTTCGTCTCCAGGACGGTGATTCGCTCGCGGTCGAGGTCCCCGTCGGTCTCGCCGAGGATGGCCCGGAGGACGTTGGGCCGGTCCGGGAAGTCCCACCCGCCGGCGCCGTAGCCCGACTCGTTGACGCGAAACGTCGGGAGCGCCTCTGCCCCCTCGGCGTGGTGGGCGAGGATGGCCGCGCCAGTTGGGGTGAGCAACTCGGCATCGACGGGACCGCCCCGGAGCGACCAGTCGGCCCGCTCTGCGAGGTCGACGACTGCCGGTGTGGGCACGGGGTAGGTCCCGTGAGACATCTCGATTTCACCGCCGCCAGCAGCCAGCGGCGTCGTAACGACCCGCTCGACGCCCAGATCCGCGAGCAACAGACAGACGCCGACCACGTCCGCGATGGCGTCGTCGGCGCCGACCTCGTGGAAGTGGATATCGTCGATCGAGGTCCCGTGGACCGACGCCTCCGCCTCGCCGAGCAACTCGAAGATCGCCTTCGCGTCTGCCTCGACAGGTACCGGCAGGTCCATCGACTCGACGAGTTCGACCACCTCGGCGTGCGTGCGGCTGGGTCCGTGGCCCTCCGCTGGCGTGTGATCGTGGTCGTGGTGGTCGTGGGCTTCGGTTCCGTCCCCGCTATCGTTGGCCATGACTACCTCGACGGCAGTTGCGTCGATGCCGTTTTTCGTGACTCCGTCGACGAGGTAGCGGACCCCGATTGAATCCTCGACGGGTTCGAGGACGGTACGGTCGCCGCCGGCGGCGAGCATCGCACCGAGCAGCATGTCGCCGCTGGCTCCCATCCAGCCATCCAGCGCGAGCGTTCGCATGTCCGATTCGAGGCGTGCCCGCGTCAATAGGCTGACGGACACCGGCACCTGACAGAAGCGCCACCGAATCGCGACAGTCCCTACGCGGTCCGGACGATGTGGACGTCGTAGTCGCCTGTATTGTCGACCTCCCCGAAGGGCGTTCTGAGACCCTCCCGCTCCGCGCTCGCGTCGGTACCGACGAACAGCACGGAAGCGTCCACGTCGCTGGCCACGCGCCGGACGTGGTCGGTCAGGTCTCCGGGCGATTGCGCACCGGGTTCGGCGTAGGTCCGTTCGGCCTCGTCGGTCGTCTCCTTGATCTTCCGTCGGAGGGCTGCGCTCGCTGTCTCGGTGGCGAACTCGTCGTCGGGCTGGATCCACTTGCGGCGTTCCGCATACTCGGCGCCCGTGGGGACGAAACTCACTGCGACGACCTCCTCTCCCAGCGCCCTGCCGTGTTCGACGGCACTCGCCAGCGCGGCTTCCGAGACCGGTGACCCGTCGAACGGGACGAGAAAGACCATAGCCGTCGGATAGCTACGGACGGCACGAATATGAAAGTGACCCCGGAGCGGGCCGAGTCCAGCACCTCCCAAGGACCCTCCGCAAGCGCCCGGTTTCCGGTCCACCTGATGAGCCGCCGGTAACAAAAAGCATATCTCCGGGCATCTCCCAGTGTCAATACATCATAGTCTACAATGAATGAAGTCCAACTGGAGGTGGCCAAGGCCTACCCCAACGACTCGGGGCGTGGTATCGCCCGCCTCGACCCCGACACACTCTTGCACCTGAAGCTCTCGCCGGGTGACATCATCGAGATCGAGGGTGCGGAGGTGACCGCGGCAAAGGTCTGGCGGGCCGACCGGCAAGACTGGAACACCGACACGGTCCGAATCGACGGGTTCACGCGACAGAATGCCGACGTGGGCATCGGGGAACGGGTCGAGATCCGCAAGGCCGACGCCGAGAAGGCCGACTCGCTGGTGCTCGCGCCGCCGGAGGAGGCGTCAGTCCAGTTCGGATCGGACGCCGCGGGGATGGTCAAACGGCAGATCCTCAAGCGGCCGGTCGTCGAACGGGACATCGTCCCCGTCATGTCCTCGACGAACCACCCGTTCATGCGCTCGCCGGGCCAGGCAATCCCGTTGATCGCCGTCGAGTCCGAACCGGACGGGGTCGTCCTCATCACAGAGGACACCGACGTGGAACTGCGCGAAGAGCCCATCTCGGGGTTCGAGAAGACCGGCGGGGGAATTACCTACGAGGACATCGGCGGCCTGCAAAAGGAGATCCAGCGGGTCCGCGAGATGGTCGAGTTGCCGATGAAGCACCCCCAGATTTTCAAGAAACTCGGCATCGAACCCCCCCAGGGGGTGTTGCTTCACGGCCCGCCCGGAACCGGCAAGACGCTGCTCGCGAAAGCCGTCGCCAACGAGACGTCCGCGAGTTTCTTCTCGATTGCCGGCCCGGAAATCATCTCGAAATACTACGGCGAGTCCGAACAGCAGTTACGGGAGATCTTCGAGGACGCGAGCGAGGAGGCCCCCTCCATCATCTTCATCGACGAACTCGACTCCATCGCACCGAAACGGGAGGACGTCACCGGCGAGGTCGAACGCCGGGTGGTTGCGCAACTGCTGACGATGATGGACGGCCTCGAATCCCGGGGCCAGGTGGTCGTCATCGCCGCGACCAACCGGGTCGACTCCGTCGATCCGGCGCTCCGGCGTCCGGGTCGGTTCGACCGCGAGATCGAGATCGGCGTCCCCGACGAGGTGGGCCGCGAGGAAATCCTCCAGATCCACACCCGCGGGATGCCACTCTCCGACGACGTCGACCTCTCGAAACTGGCCAACGATACCCACGGCTTCGTCGGCGCCGACATCGAGTCGCTCACCAAGGAGGCCGCGATGAAGGCACTCAGGCGGTACCTCCCCGAGATAGACTTAGACGAGGAGGACATCCCGCCGAGCCTCATCGACCGGATGATAATCAAACGCGACGACTTCCGGGGGGCGTTGAACGAGGTCTCGCCCTCGGCGATGCGGGAGGTCCTGGTCGAGTTGCCGAAGGTCAACTGGGACCACGTCGGCGGGTTAGAGGACGCCAGGAAGGAGGTCCGCGAGTCCGTCGAGTGGCCGATGAACTCCCCGGAGAAGTTCCAGCGGATGGGCATCCAGCCCCCTTCCGGCGTATTGCTGTACGGTCCGCCGGGGACGGGCAAGACGCTGATGGCCAAGGCCGTCGCCAACGAGACCGACGCCAACTTCATCTCGGTGCGCGGGCCCCAGCTCCTCTCCAAGTGGGTCGGCGAATCGGAGAAGGCAATCCGGGAGACCTTCCGGAAGGCCAGGCAGGTCTCCCCGACGGTCATCTTCTTCGACGAACTCGACTCGCTGGCACCGGGCCGGGGCGGCGAGGTCGGCTCGAACGTCTCCGAACGGGTCGTCAACCAGCTGCTGACGGAGATGGACGGGCTGGAAGAGATGGAAGACGTGATGGTGATCGGGGCCACCAACCGGCCGGACATGATCGACCCGGCACTGATCCGCTCGGGACGGTTCGACCGCCTGGTGATGATCGGCGAGCCCGACACCGAGGGCCGCGAGCAGATCCTCAAGATCCACACCGAGGAGATGCCGCTGGCCCCGGACGTCAGTCTGCGCGAACTCGCGGAGATCACCGAGGGCTACGTCGGGTCGGACCTGGAGTCGATCGCCCGCGAGGCTGCCATCGAGGCGCTCCGCGCCGACGAGACGGCCGATACCGTCGAGATGCGCCACTTCCGGCAGGCCATGGAGAACGTCCGCCCGACCGTGACCGAGGACATCCGCGAATACTTCGAGCGCATGGAGGAGGACTTCAAAGGCGGCGGTCCCGAGCCACAGCGCGGACACGGCGGCGGCCGGATCGGCTTCCAGTAACTGTCGTCGCGTTCGGGCCTGCTCTGTCCGTCCGGGACCCGTGTCAGACCGAACATTCACCGTTGATCGGACCGAACGAGGGACATGGCACGACACGCGACGGGATACGACTGCGGTTTCCTCGCTGACATCCTCCCGGCAGACTGTGTCGACTTCGAGGAGAGCCGTCGCGAGGAGTTCGCCATCGACGCGAGCCCCCACGACCCCACTCTCCCGGGCGCGGTCGCCTGGCCACACACTACCGAGGAAGTCTCCGCGGTGCTCGCAGCAGCCAGCGAGCGCGGCGTGCCGGTGACGCCGTGGTCGGGCGGGTCCAGCCTGGAGGGCAACGCTATCCCTGCCTCTGGGGGAATCGTCCTGAACACGTTCGAGATGGACGAGGTCTCTGTCAGCCCGGAGAACCTCCAGGCGACGGTCGGGCCGGGCATCGTCTACGACGACCTCAACGACCACCTCGG
>PXSU01000066.1 GCA_003022745.1 Halobacteriales archaeon SW_9_67_25 | reverse complement strand
GCGCTGGCGGAGGCAGGCCTCGACTATGACCGGGAGGTCACCGAGAAGTACGGCGGCTTCGCGAACGCCGTCTTCACGGTCGAGGCCCCTCCAGCCGAGATTCCCGTCTCGGCCGAGCGGTCCGGGGACACCCGCATCGAGATAGAGCGCGTCCGCCGCGACGGCATCGAGTTCCGCCCGCTGGCCAAGCGCCGGGACCCCGTCCTCGTCGGGATCGACCCCGGGACGACGACCGCGGCGGCCGTCGTGGGCCTCGACGGCGAGGTGCTGGACGCGCTCAGCACGCGAACCGCCGATACGGCGACGGTCATCGAGTGGATGATCGAGCGTGGCCGGCCCGTTCTCGTGGCGGCGGACGTGACACCGATGCCCGAAACCGTCGAGAAGATCCGGCGGAGTTTCGACGCTGCCGGGTGGACACCCGCAAGCGACCTGCCCGTGGACACGAAGAAACACCGCACCCGCCAGCAGGGGTACGACAACGACCACGAACGCGACCCCCGCGCCAGGACCTCGGGCCAGTCCTCGCGCGGGTGCTGGTAGACGAGGAATCCGTCGAATCCGTGCTGGCGGACTTGCGCGAGGACGAGGGTGATCAGGGCGACGACAGCGACGACCATACCGAGCGGGAACTCACGGAGGAGGAAAAACGTATCAAGCGCCTGACTGCCCGCGTCGAGCGCCTGACCGGCCACGTCGAGTCACTCGAGGAGACAATCGAGACCAAAGACGAGAAGCTCCGCGAGTACGAGGGGAAACTCTCGGAGGCGAAACGCGAGGAGCGAAGGGAGGCGCGGGAGCGCCGCGAGGTGACGCGTCTGGAACGCGAAACCGACCGTCTCGAACGGAAAGTAGAGCGCAAGGACGAGCGCATCGAGGAACTGGAGGGCAAGCTCGACCGGCTGAAGGCGCTGTGGAAGCTCGACCACTCGAACTTCGTGGACGTCTCCGAGAAGAAGGCGGGGCTGGTGCCCGTGAAGGTCGTCGAGCAGTTCACCGTCGACGCCATCGCGGCCGCCGACGAGAGCGTCGGCCTCGTCGAGGACGACGTCGTCCTGTTGCGCGACGCCAGTGGCGCCGGTCGGTCGAGTGCGCACCGCCTCGCCGACGTCGACCCGCGGCTCGTCCTCCGGACGGGTGGCCTCTCGAACGTGGCCGACAGGGTGCTCTTCGAGGCCGACGTCCCCGTCGCGCCCGCGGAACTGGTGACCGTCCAGGAGGTCGACGAACTCGCCGTCGCGCGCGAGTCGGAGGTAGAGGGAGCCATCGAGGACTGGCGCGAGCGCGCCCGCGAACGCGAGCGCCAGCAAAGCGCCGAGATGGTCGACCGCCTCATCTCCGAACACCGCGCCCAGGAGCGGGGGTAGTGTGTGTCTGGCGTGACGCCTGTCTGTCGTCCACGCGCACTGTATCCGACAGTCGAAATATCACTCTCCCGGACAATGTCTGACGGAAGTTTATACCTCAGTAGCGTCGACCAGTGGACATGAGCAGTGAAACACAAGAGTCGCCCCGAAGCGTCGAACAGGAACCAGACGATTCCGACAGCAGCCAACCGCCTGTGGAAGATTCGGAGTCGCAACCGCTGACGATTGCACTGCCGGACGGAAGTGCGAGCGTCTCTGACGCGATTGTGACGCACAGAGAGATGCTGATCGAGCCACAGGAACACGGACTGGCTACCGACGAAGAGATCACGCACCTCTCCGAGGCCCGATCGCAGATCAGCGAGTTACAGGAGACGGTGGAGCGCCAGCAACGACAGATCGAGGAACTCCAATCGACGGTGACTTCGCTCGCGGAGATCCTGGGGACCGAAGCGGAGTGGCAGACCTTCGACGGATAGTCACGCGTACCCGAGCGCGAGGTCGATCCGGCCGAGTTCGGGACCGGACGTCTCCTCGCCGACGACGTAGCCGTTGGAGTTGGCGATCAGCCCCGACCCGACGAGCGGGCCGCCGTAGTTTGTGGTGCCGATGTCGGCCGGCACCTCCAGTAGCGCCTCCAGCAGGTCGAGTTCCTCGTCGGTCGACTTCGGGTGACAGAGGACGCCCTGGTTCGTGGCGACGGCGGCGGTTCCGACCGTCCGGACGCCGGCGATGTCGCCCCGCTCGACGGGCACGTCGAGTCCCTCCTCGACGGCCTGGACGGCCGCACGCGGGAGGTCGGGGTGGACGTAGGCGCCGTGGTCGTTCGCGAGGACGACGTTGCCGGCGGCGTTGATCCGCCCGGGGAGTTCGGTGACGGGCAGGCCGACCGCGTCGACGATGCGCTCGCGTTCCCGCTCGCGGACGCGGCTACTCACCAGCACCGCGTCGACGTCGGGCCGGAACAGGAGACACGCGTCGGTAGCCCGCGCGAAGACGCCGACGTAAGACGATCCGGAGAAGGCCGCGCGAAGCAAATCTACGCTGCCGGTTCGGCCTCGACGACGCTCTCGCCCTCCTCGACGAAGCGTGCCGCGCGCACCCGGAGTTTCGTCGGGGGTGTCGACCGGCCCTCCGACCACACCGCCTCGTTGATCGAGGGGTCCAGCCGGACCGCCTCCTCCGGGACGGAGAAGTGCTGTGCGAGGTGTTCCCGGACGAGCCGCATCGCGAGGCCGGCACGCTCGGGACCCGAGGCCTTCCGTGCGTCGCGGAGCGGCACCGTCAGGACCCGCTCCTCGAAGTCGCTGGTGCTCATTCGTCGGTGTCACTCCGCCGCCAGTGCCGGCGCTTGGGGTTGCGCTGGACGTCGAGGTCGGTCTTGAGCATCACCCACGCCGGGATGCGCGAGTTCTGTCGCTCCAGTTTCCCCAGCCGCTTCTTTTTGGCTTTCGTCTTCTTGCCCATGGTATCTGGTCTTCCCTGCGGTCGCTTATATGTGTGTTCCTTCGACGGCGGGCGTCACCGACAGTTTTCAGCGTTGAGAACTGGAGGCACAACTACCAGTTCCCGTATGGTGTACCGTCGGGTGATGCACCGTCGGGATTTCCTGTCTACGGCCGGCCTTGCGACGGGAGGTGCTGTCGGGATTGCGGGCTGTGTCGCTGGCGGGCGCGTCGTACACGACCGGAAGCGGAGCTTCCTGCTCGGGGCCGGTCGCGGGTGGACCTTCGAGATCACCGACGTCGACGACACCCACTACTTCGTCCTCGATTACTCGAACTACGGGAACGGCACCGCTGTCGACGAGTACGACGACCCGCTCGACGCGTTCGTCGACCTGACCGCCTACGACAGACAGCTCCCCATCTAGAGGACGGCCAGCGGGGCCATCACGAGTACCCCGACAGCGAGACCGGCGACCAGTTCCGGTCGACCGCCACGGGGCAGCGGGCTTCCAATGTCGAGTGCCTCCGGAATGAACTCCCTGAGGACGAGATACACCATCGCGCCCGCGGCGAACCCGAACCCGAACGGGAGAAACTGCCTCGCCAGGGTCACGAAGTAGTACGCGATCGCCGCGCCGATGGGCTGGGGCAGACTCGAGAACACCGCCCACCAGACCATCCGCCACTCCCCGACGTCCATCGCACGCAGAGGGATGGAGATGGCGACCCCCTCCGGAACGTTGTGGATCGAGATGGCGACGGTCATGAAGACGGCGAGGACTGGCAGGGTCAGCCCCCCGACGACGACGGCCTCGCCCGTCGAGACGTCGGCCAGTCCGAGTTCCGCGAAGGAGACCCCCACCGCGACTCCCTCCGGGAAGCTGTGGACGGTCAGGATACCCAGCACGAGCACCAGTTTCTTGAAATCCGCCGCCTCGTACTCCCGGGGGTCGATGTCCGAGTCCTCGAGGAGTTCGTGGGCGACGACCACCAGCACCACACCGGCGATCACGCCGGGCCCCACCGCCAGGGTGGCCTCGCGGACGCCCCCCTCGACGACCGCCAGCCCCTCCAGCACCAGCCCGAACACCGACGCCGAGACCATGATTCCCGAGGCCAGCCCCCAGAGCGCGACGTTCCAGCGTGTGCTGATGTCGTCGAACAGGAAGAACGGTATCGCCCCCAGGCCCGTCGCCAGCGCCGTTATTAGACCAGCGATAAATACGAGGGCCAGGTTCCCGAGGGCCGCCATACATCACCCTGCGCACCGCGTCCTATTTATTTATCATGGTGTTGTTATTTTCGGTCTGCCTAGAACCGCGGTCCCGTTCGGAGCGGCGGGGGGCGTCGGTTGCCCGAGCCCTATCAGGTGTGAGAATCGTAAGCAATCGATAAATGCACTGTGCGGGCCGAGGAATTGCGCTCCCTGCTGAACGACTTCACTACCTCGGCCGGTCTGGACGGGGGCGCTCGCTCGGGGATGGGTGCAGACTGACGGGGAACGCCCATGTCCCCGGGATCAATCCAGGGCGAACCGCTCGACAGTCGTGTACTCGGGGCCCTGGGGACTCGACGACATCCTGGACGAGGTCCTTGCCGCCGGCGTGGTCCATCCGCGCAAGCGTCGCGTGGGGGGTGAAGTCGTGGTCCTCCGGGTCGAACCCCATCGCCACCGTACGCTCCTCGATGGCCTCGTGGAGGCGGGTCAACTGTTCGCCGCCCTCGCGGACGCCGACCCAGACGACGCTGATGTAGCCCAGGTGCGGGAACACGCCGAGGCCGCCGATTTCCGCGGTGAAGGGGTCCACCCCGCTGTCCGCGACGGCTCCCGCGAGTGCGTCGGTCAGTGCCGGGAGGCGGCTCTCGTCGGTGTGCCCGAGGAACTTCAGCGTGACGTGGGCCTGCCCGGGGTCGGTGAAGTTCAGCCCGCTCGCGTCCGCCAGGAGGTCCTGAACGGCCGCGATCCCGTCGGCCAGTCCGTCGAAGTCGACGCTGACGAACAGTCGCATACACGCCGATTCGCCGGCGAGTGTCAAAACCACTTCGAGACGGGCAAATGACAGGTAGCACAAACGTTTTTCCGTACGCAGCTTTTGTGGAGGTATGCGCGACCGGGTCCGGGTACTGCACGTCGACGACGATCCGGGCTTCGCGGATCTGACAGCGACGTACCTCGAACGGGCCGACGAACGGTTCGAGGTGTTCACGGCGACCGGTGCCGAGGCGGGCCTCGAACGCCTGGCCGACCGCGAAGTCCACTGCGTGGTCAGCGACTACGAGATGCCCGGGACTGACGGTCTGGAATTCCTCGGGGCAGTGCGCGACCGGTTCCCCGACCTGCCGTTCCTCCTCTTTACCGGGAAGGGCAGCGAGGAGATTGCCAGCGAAGCCATCTCGGCCGGCGTCACCGACTACCTCCAGAAGGGAACCGGTGGCGACCAGTACGACCTCTTGGCGAACCGCGTCGCGAACGCTGTCGACCGGTACGACACCGAGCGCGAACGCCGCCGGTGGAAAGAGGCCGTGGAGACGGCCACCCAGGGTGTCGCCATCGTCGACCCCGACGGTCGGTTCTGGCAGACGAACGATGCCTACGCCGACATCTACGGAACGTCGCCCGACGAACTCGCGGGCACGCCCCCGCGCAAGTTGTACCCCGCTGACGAACAGACGCGCCTGGAAACGGAGATCATGCCCGAACTGGACCGGGCGGGCCACTGGGAGGGCGAAGTGGTCGGACGACGCGTCGACGGCACGTCGTTCGATCAGCGGCTCGCGATGTCGACGCTCCCCGACGGTGGGCACGTCTGTGTCATCGAGGACATTACCGAACGCAAGGAGCGCGAACGGGAGTTACAGCGACAGAACGAGCGCATGGCGGACCTCATCGAGAAACACGAGGCCGCCGAGACGCGCTACCAGTCGCTGTTCGAGAACAACCCCATCGTCATCTGGGAGGAGGACCTCTCGGCGGTCAAAGAGCGCCTGGACACGCTCGCCACAGAGGTCGAGGACCTCGAATCCCACCTCGCGGACCGCGAGACTCTCCTGGAGTTGGTCGACGCCATCGAGATCGTCGACGTCAATCAGTACGCCGTCGAACACTACGCCGCCGACTCGAAGTCCCACCTGGTCGCGAACCTCGAGGAGATCTCCACCGAGCGGAGCCTCGAGGCCTTCCGCCAGGAATTTCTCGCTCTCGCCAGGGACGAGACGGAACTGACACTCGAGACGCAGGCCTGGACCTTCGACGGCGACCTGAAAGACGAGTACCTCCACATATTCACGCCCGATTCGTACGCCGATGACTATTCGGTCGTCTACGCCACCGCGATGGACATCACGGAACGCAAGGAGCGCGAGCGCGAACTCGGGCGCAAGAACGACCTGTTCAGGAAGGCCCAGGCCATCGCCGACGTGGGCGCCTGGGAGTACGACATCCGGGCCGACGACCTCCGCTGGACCGACCAGGTCTACGAGATCCATGGCCTCCCCGCCGACCGCGAGGTCACCCCCGAGGAGAGGATCGAGTTCTACCACCCAGAGGACCGGGAGACGATCCGCGAGGCGCTCGCCCGGGCGGTCGAGGACGGGGAGCCGTTCGACCTCGAGTTGCGGCTGGTGACCGCCGACGGCGAGACCCGATGGGTGCGGACGATGGGTGACCCACAGACCGAGGACGACGAGGTCGTGCGCGTCCGGGGAACCTTTCAGGACGTCACCGCGCGCAGGGAGCGGGAACGCGAGGCGGACCTGCTCAGAGAGATGGTCGAGTCCCTCGGTGTCGGGGTGGCAATCTACGACGCCGACGGGCAGTTCGACTACGTGAACCCGGCCTACGCCGAGATACTCGGGACGGACGTCGCGACGCTGCAGGGCCTGGCGGTCTGGGACGTCAATCCCGCGATCGACCACGATGACTTCGTGAGCTACTGGTCGTCGTTCGCCGACGGGGAGACGCGCGTCCACGAGACGACTCACCGATTCGACGGGCGGGAGGTTCCCGTCCAGACGGTCACGACACAACAGACCATCCACGGCGAGACCTACCACTTCGGAACGGTCCAGGACATCACCGACCGCAAGCGACAGGAGCGGGAACTCCAGCGACAGAACGAACGCCTCGCCGAGTTCGCCAGCATCGTGAGCCACGACCTCCGGAACCCGCTGGAAGTCGCGCGCGGCCACGTCGACCTGTTGCGCGACGAACGGGACAGCGACCGCCTCGACGCGGTGACCCGCGCCCACGAGCGCATGGCGACGCTCATCGAGGACATCCTCGCGCTGGCACGCGAGGGACGGGCTGTCGATGATCCCTCTGCCGTCGACATCGGGGCGGTCGTCGAGGACTGCCGGGCCACCGTCGAGACAGAGGGGGCGACGCTCGTTGTCGAGACCGACCGGACGGTCCTGGCCGACCGGAGTCGGCTCCAGCAACTGTTCGAGAACCTCTTCCGGAACAGCGTGGAACACGGCGGCACGGACGTAACCATCACCGTCGGGGACTGCGAGGACGGCTTCTACGTCGAAGACGACGGCCGGGGCATTCCCCCGGACCGCCGCGAGGACATCTTCGAGCGCGGGTACTCGACTGCCGAGGACGGCACCGGATTCGGAATGGCAATCATCCGGGAGATAGCCGACGCACACGACTGGTCTGTCCGCGCCACCAAGGGCGAGTCGGGCGGCGCCCGCTTCGAGATTTCCGGCGTCGACGGCCCGACGTGAGGCGGTCGTCGCCCGGCGGGGCTCTCACTCGAATCTGTACTCCGGCCCCTCGTCAGTGTCCTGAACCTCGACGCCCAGCGCTTCGAGGTCGTCCCGGAGGTCGTCCGCGCGGTCGTAGTTGCCGGCCGCCCGTTCCTCCTCGCGGACGGCCAAGAGGAGTTCCACGAGTTCCCCGGCCACCGTCGCCTCCCCGGTCTGCCCGGCCGTCGAGAAGTCCAGCCCGAAGACCCCGCCGGCACACTCCTCCAGGAGGTCGACGGCGTCACGGAGCCCGCGGTAGTCGTACTCGTCGTGACCGTCGAGGTGGGTGTTGACCGCGCCGACGACCCCTTCGAGTGCGGCCAGCGCCCGGCGGGTGTTGAAGTCGTCGTTCATCGCCGTCGTGAACTCCTCGCGGGCGTCCGCGACAGCCTCACGGAAGATGTCGTCGGTCATTTTGGCTCGGGCGTTGACGCTGTCGCGGGCCTCGCGGGCGCGCTCGCACCCGCGCCGGAGGCGGTCCCACCGTTCTTCGGCCTCACCCATCGTCTCCCGGCTGTAGACCGCGTCGTTGTGGTAGGCCGTCGACAGCAGGAAGGTCCGGACGGCGTTGGCGCCGTACCGGTCGACGGCCTCCGCGACGGTCTCGAAGTTTCCCAGCGAGGAGGACATCTTCTCCTCGTCGGCCGCATCGAGCAGGCGGACGTGCAGCCAGTAGCGGGCGAACTGCTGTCCGGTCGCGGCCTCGCTCTGTGCGATCTCGTTTTCGTGGTGGGGGAAGACGAGGTCCTGCCCGCCGACGTGGATGTCGATGGTGTCGTCGAGGTGGGTCGTGCTCATCGCCGAGCACTCGATGTGCCAGCCCGGCCGCCCCTCGCCCCACGGCGACTCGAACGTCCCCGCGGTCGCGCAGGCCTCCTCTGGTGGTGCGGCCCCCTCGTGGCGGTGCTCTGCGATGTCGCCGGGCCCGACGCCGCCGGCCTTCCAGAGCGCGAAGTCCGCGGGGTTGCGTTTCTCGGCGCGCTCGTCGGGGTCGCCCTGGGCGTCAAGCGTCTCGACATCCTGGTTCGAGAGTTTGCCGTACTCCTCGAAGGCGGTCACGTCGAAGTAGACGGACCCCCCGGACTCGTAGGCGTAGCCCTTCTCGACGAGCGTCTCGACGAGTTCGATTATCTCGGGGACGTGCTCGGAGACCCGCGGATACACCTCCGCGCGCAGGAGATTGAGCGAGCGCATATCGCGCAAGATGTCGCGGATGTACGAGCGCGCGACGTCGGTCTCACTCGACCCGTCCTTGCCGACGCGGGCGACGATCTTCTCGTTGACGTCGGTGAAGTTCTCGACGTGGCGCACCTCGTAGCCGAGGTGTTCGAGCCAGCGGTGCATGACGTCGACGTGGACCCACCCGCGGGCGTGCCCCAGGTGTGCGGGGTCGGAGGTCGTCAGCCCACAGTAGTACAGGAGCACGGGCTCGGATCGGGGCTCGAAGACCTCGCGTTCGCCCGAGAGCGTGTTCGTCACGCGCAGGGTCATTATCCGGGACTACGCGGGCCAGGGTTTCAACTCTGCGAATCCGTCGTCCCGTCGTTGAGATTCGTGATTCCGACCCACACTCACAGTGATCATTGCGAGTCGTTATCGCCGCGTATCGAAAGGAACGGTCTGTGAGTGCCGAAGCAGCTTCGTTTTCGATGCCGTGCCGAAAATCACCGCAATAACACTATCAGGGTTCCTCTGAAAAGACTCTCACCTCGCCCTCGTTGCTGATTCCAATATCGACCTGGGCCTCCAGTTCGTTCTGTTTCGCACACTCTTCGAGAATTCCGTAGAGGTGTGCATAGAGCTCCGGGCGACAGTACGCGATTTTAATCCCAGCCTCGTCTCCATGTGCGTATACACTGGCGACTAGGTCATCAAAACTCGTTCCCGGAGAAATAGAAAACCGAACTGGCGAGCGAATCGTCCGAACGAGTTCCAGTGTCCGGCGTGCTTTCTCCACGTTCTGTTCGGCCGCTCGTTCGATCGCACTAACATTCGAGCCCGTGGTGTTGGATTGCTCGGCCACTTCCTGCTGTGTAAACCCTCGTTCCCGGAGTTCGAGAACTTCTATTTGCCGATCCGTCAGTATCGTTGAATCGACAGCGACCATATTGGTCAAACAGTAGTGTTTGAGTTAAACTTTTTGTTCAACCACAACTATATCAGGGCGTGACGAGTGAGCGATTCAGTATCGCCCGAAGACGCTTCCTCGCTACAGTAGGTTTGACGACCGTCTTCGGGACTGCTGGCTGTAGCAGTACCACCAGCACCGGTGAAATTGACTTGCTCTCAGCGGGAAGTCTCTCGATAATTCTCGGGAACAAGGTCGGAGCGTCGTTTGAGCAGGAGACGGGGATAACGGTTCAGGGAGAATTTCACGGCTCGAATGCCGCAATGCGGTTCATCGCGTCAGGACAGAAGTCGCCAGACGTCGTCGCGAGTGCTGACGCTGACCTACTCCGTGAGGAACTCCGACCCGATTACGCGACGTGGGATATCGTCTTCGCCTCGAACGCTGTGGGTATAACGTACAATCCTGACACGCAGGTCGGACAGGTGCTCGAAAACAGGACACCGTGGTACAGAGCGTTACGGGAGGCGGATTCGGAGATAGCGATGAGCGACCCCGATCTCGATCCGCTCGGATACCGGACGGTCCAGATGTTCAAGCTTGCCGAGGAGTACTACGACGTCGACGGTCTGGCACAGGACCTCATCGACCGACTCGAAATCGACCCACAGGAAGCACATCTCCTGGCAGGAATCGAGACGGGAGACCGGGCCGCTGCTGTTTGCTACAGGAATATGGCCGTCGACCACGGCCTCCCGTTCATTTCGTTGCCTGACGAACTCGATTTTTCGAACCCGGAGTACGCAGACCAGTACAGCCAAGCAACGTATACGACCGACGAGGGTACAACGATCGAAGGGACGCCGGTACTGTACAATGCGGCCGTTCTCACCGGTGCCGATCATCCCGAGAACGGACGGCGCTTCCTCAGATACCTCCTGCAAAACCGGGAGGTCCTCGGCGAGAACGGCCTCGTCGTCGATGACAGATTCCCCAGAACGAATGGGGACGTACCGGAGGGTGCCCTGCCATGACTCGGGCACACCGAAACAGACGCGACAGAACGGGGATCAACTGGGTCTTCGGTGGCGGTTACACTGTCTTTGGCCTCCTCGGGGCCGTTCTGGCCGTCTATCTACTCTACCCGTTCGTGACCTTTTTTGCGGGCGCTCAGGGAAACGGGATCGCTGTTGCTGACTTCGCCCGCCCGGAGGTCGTTTCGGCAGCCAGATACTCCCTCACGACAGCCCCCATCTCGACAGCTGTCGCCACAGTTTTCGGGGTTCCTCTGGCCTACTTTCTCTCGCGGTCGGAGTTCAGGGGGAAACTCCTCGTCGACTCGCTCGTCATACTTCCGCTCGTGCTTCCTCCAGTCGTCGGTGGTGTGATGCTCCTCACGGGGTTCGGGAGCTTCACACCTGTCGGACAGGTTGCCAACTCGCTGGGACTGACGCTCACCGATTCGTACATTGGAATCGTCTTGGCACAGACCTTCGTGGCATCACCGTTCGTGGTCATCACGTCACGGGCGGGTTTCGACTCGGTTGCGGAGTACGAGCGGGCTTCGAGGAGCCTGGGAAAGGGGCCCGTTGAAACGTTCTTCCGGGTCTCGTTGCCCCTCTCCAGCGGACACATACTCGCGGGTATCGCCCTCACGTTCGCGCGTTCGATCGGCGAGTTTGGCGCCACGATGATGACCGCGTACAATCCACAGACGATGCCGACACAGATATGGGTGACCTTCATATCGAGAGGCGTCTACGCTACGCTCCCGATTGTCGCAGTACTGGTGACTCTCGGGTTGGCCGTCGTCGTCGGAATCCGCTATTCCGGAAAGACAATCGGTGTCAGAGAATGATTCGTCTCGCCGGGGTCACAAAGGCGTACGCTAACTTCGAGCTCGACGTCGACATCGAACTCGGAAACGAGATCACCGCAGTTATCGGACCCAGCGGGAGCGGGAAGTCGACACTGCTCGAAGTCATCTCCGGCTTCGAGACTCCCGACGCTGGCTGTGTTCTTCTCGATGATCGACCGCTCGATGGTGTCGCCCCCGAGCAGAGAAATATCGGGATGGTCTTTCAGCGACCGACGCTCTTTCCCCACCTCTCTGTGCGTGAGAACGTCGAGTACGGGGCCGTACTCACCGACGGCGAGATTCGCGGCCTGTGTGAGTTGCTGGAGATTGATGGATTGATGGAAGCTGATAGATCGCCGGAGACGCTCTCGGGGGGCGAGAAACGCCGCGTCTCGGTGGCCAGGGCGATCGTTACAGACCCCGACGCATTACTCCTCGACGAGCCCACAACGGGGCTCGACGAGCCCATTCGTCGGCGTCTCAAGTACGAACTCAGGCGCATCCTCGCCGACCTCGACATTCCCTGCATCTACGTCACGCACGACCAGAACGAGGCTTCAGTCGTAGCGGACTCGGTCGTCGTGATGAGAGATGGCGCTGTACTCCAGCGGGGTGAGTACGAGACGATTCTCGAATCGCCACGGAACGAATTCGTCGCCGACTTCGTTGGTATCGAGAACCTGATACGCGGCGAGATATGTGAGACTGACTCCGGCCGAACGGTCGTGGATATCGCCGTTGCGTGTGTAGAACCGGATCGCACGGGTATCGATGACGTATCGGAATCCGAGGTCTGTATCGGTATTGCCCCCGAATCCGTGACGATTGCGGGGACCACGAGAGGTGACGGCGGGAGCCGTACTCGGGCCCGACGAGACAGGTATGGGAACACGTCGATCAACAGGATCGACGGCATCGTAGAGCGCGTCATACCCGAGGGACGGTCACGGACTGCCTTCCTCGACTGTGGGCTTCCGGAGGCGTTCAAAACGGTCGTCGACTCGAATACCAGTATCGACGAAGGGGATGAGGTTACCGTCGAAATCGACCCTTCAGATGTCGTCGTCGTAGGAACTCACAAGCATACCGGAGACGAACTGTCCACGGGACACGGACGACGCCCTCAAGTCCACGAGCGGCGTACCCGGAGAGGATGAGTCAGGCACTGCTGGTCGCGGCCCACGGGTCCCACCTCAATCCGGATTCGAGCACGCCGGCCTTCGACCACGCCGACCGGATCCGTGCCGCGGGTGCCTTCGACGAGGTACAGGAGACCTTCTGGAAGGAAGAGCCACACTTCCGGGAGGCGCTGCGGACGCTCGCGAGCGAGGCGGTGTACGTCGTCCCCCTGTTCGTCAGCGAGGGCTACTTCACCGAGCAGGTCCTCCCCCGCGAGTTGCGCCTGGAGGGGTGGGACCCGGCGCTGTGGGGTTCTGACGGGACGAGTGCCGACCACGCCACGCTGAGGGCCAGCGATGTCGACGCGACCGTCCACTACTGCGGTCCAGTCGGAACCCACGACGCTATGAGCGACGTCATCGTCCGGCGCGCGGAGTCGGTCACCGGCGACCCCGGGGTGGGCGAGGGGGTCGGCCTCGCCGTCGTGGGTCACGGCACCGAGCGCAACGAGAACTCCGCGAAGGCAATCGAGTACCACGCCGAGCGCATCGCAACGCGTGGCCGCTTCGAGGAGGTCCGGGCGCTGTTCATGGACGAGGACCCCGAGGTCGACGACGCTGCCGGCACCGACCACGGCGCGCTCGCCGACGCGGGCGTTATCGAGGACGACCGCGCCCATCCCGACCGACGGGGCGGTCCCCTCGAAGGGGCGGAGCATCTCACTGGTTGCCGACGCGGATGACCTGCACCAGCGAGTAGACCGGGACGCCCTCGATGTCCTCGATACCCTGCTTGTCCACGAGCACCACGCAGGCGACGGGCTCACCGCCCTGTGCGCGGACGGCCTCGACCGTCTCTGTCATCGTCGTCCCGCTCGTGATGGTGTCGTCGACCACGTAGCACTCGCGGTCGCGGATGTCCGCGAAGTTCCGGGAAAACCCCCCGCCCTGACCGCCCCCGTCGCCGTCGTCCCACTGGTGTTTGCTGGGTGCGTACGTGCTCAGGTCAGTATCGAGTTCGCGCGCGACCGTCGTCGCAAGCGGCACGCCCGCCTTCTCGATGCCGATGGTGAGGTCCACTTCGGTGCCCTCCTTCGTGAGCAGGTCGGCCATGGCCGCGCCGGCGTGGTACAGCCGGGTCGAGTCCCGCCCGATGGCACACCAGTCGACGTGGATGTCCTCGGGTCCGCCGGCCGGCTCCGGCCGGGATTGGGCGGGTGCGCTCGCATCGCTGCGCTCGACCAGCCAGCTCGCAGTCTCCCGGGAGACGTTGAGTTCGTCCGCGATCTCGCCCTTCGAGAGCCCCCGCTCTGCGAGGTCGGCCGCGCCCCGTATCAGGTCGTCGACGTTCTTCATGCAGTCGTCTTTCGTCGGCACCCGTATGGATGTTTTCACTACCGTTTTGTACCCGACACCACTTCGTCCGCACATGACTCGCTCCGCCCGGGCGTCCGCGGCGAGGGCCGCCCGCGATGCAGTTCCGTTCCTGGTCATCACTGCCATCTGGATCGTCGTCATGCTGGCCGTCTACGGGCTGTTCCTGGCGAGCAAACCCGGGGACGTCGCCTACGGCCCGTCGATCCACGCCTCGGTGTTCGTGCCACCTCTCGTGGGATTCCTCGGCCACACCGTCCACGAGATCCGGCAGGGGTGACCGTCTCCGGCGGGAGTGACCGTCCCGCCATGGGGCGAGACGGCCCCGGCCGAGGTCCCCGTCCGGACCATACCCGGAGGTATATGCCGCCACCACACCAGGGGGCGATATGGACCTGCTGGACGAGCATCTCCTCCCGGAAGACGCGCGCGGCGCCAAGCGGGAGGCCCGGGAGTTCGCCGCCGAGCACATCGAACCGAACGCAGCCGAGTGCTTCGAACGCGGCGAGTACCCCTGGGAGGTGCTGGAGGCGGGGATGGACGCCGGCCTCGTCGCGCAGGACATCCCCGAGGAGTACGGCGGCCGGGGGCTCTCGTTGCACGAGGTCCTCGCCATCGCCGAGGAGTTCTACCGCGCAGACGCCGGGCTCGCCCTGACGCTGCAACTGGCGAGTTTCGGCGCGGACCTGGTCGTCGAGTACGGCACCGACGAGCAGATCGAGACGTTCGTCCGCCCGGTCGCGGAGAACGACCAGCTCACCGGCCTGGCGGTCTCGGAACCCGAAACCGGCAGCGACCTCGCGGGGATGTCCACGACCGCCAGAAAGGAGGGCGAGGAGTGGGTGCTCGACGGCGAGAAGTACTGGATCGGCAACGGCGTCGAGGCCGACTGGCTGACCGTCTACGCGAAGACGGGCGACGGCGAGGACCGCTACGGTAACTACTCGCTGTTCGTCGTCCCGACCGACGCCGACGGCTTCGAGGCCGAGCACATCCCGGAGAAGATGGCGATGCGCGCCTCGAAACAGGCCCACATCGTCTTCGACGAGTGCCGGATTCCCGCGGAGAACCTGGTCGGCGTCGAGGGCACCGGCTTCTACATGCTGGCGGAGTTTTTCAACAAGGGGCGGCTGATCGTCGGCGGGCACGGCCTCGGCCTCGCGGCGGCGGCCATCGAGGAGGCCTCGGCGTTCGTCCACGACCGCGAGGCGTTCGGCCGGACCGTCGACGAGTTCCAGGCCGTCCAGCACGACCTGGCGGACATGCGCCTCGCCTTCGAGTCCGCACGCACCCTCGTCTGGCACGCCGCCGACAGGGTGGCCGGGACGGACCGGCCCGGGTACTGGGCGGCCCTGGCGAAGACGGCCGCCACGGAAGCCGCCGTCGAGTGTGCAGAGACCGCGATGGAACTCCACGGCGGCCGGTCGATCCTCGCCGACCGTCGGATCGCCCGCGTCTACCGGGACGTCCGCATCCCCGTCATCTACGAGGGCGCGAACGCGATCCAGCGCAACCTCATCTACCGGCACGCGCCGCGGTAGTGTACAGGTCCCCGTCCTCGATCCGGACCGCTCTGGTCGGGAGCGCCAGGTCGTAGCCGAAGTAGGTCTCTGAGACGAGTGCTTCGGCTGGCATGTCTGATAGTGATTGCTGTAGCTTTTTACCGTATCGACCGCGGGACGTCGTGCGGTCGATCCGGTAACGGACTACAGCAATCACTATGAGTGGCCCACCCCCGCTCTCATAATTCTGGTGTCGTGCGCTGACTGGTTCTTCAATCCTCAATTTGTAAGTCATCCACTCCAAGCTAGAGCAGATCGGTCTGCTAGCTGGTAGTAATGTGGCGCAAGACTCAGAGGGTGAGTTCAGCAGTGCGAGGTTACGCTGAGTTCCCACACCAAGGCACTCGGAATACGGTGCTCTCTCGTTCAGTTGTAGATGATCTACGTTACGTGAATTGGGAGTCTCCCAAGGATTTTCCTGACGGTCGCCAGTAATCGAATTATGTCAGGAAGTGGTGACACCCCGAGTGATCTGTTACGTGAACGAGCGAGCCAGAGCCAGCTGAAATTGTGGTTCCTCCTCAAAGCCGATCGCTGGCTCGTCACAGCGATACTGGTGGCGATTGTGTTCGGCACACTGCTCGGCATGGGGTACCTGTATCCGACTGCTGAGAACGCCATCCGAACCAGCGACTCGGTGGATACGCTGTTTCAGGGACTTCTCACCGCCACGATCACGGGTGTCACGCTCGTACTCACCTTGAACCAGCTCGTCCTCTCCCAAGAATTCGGGGCGGTCAAAGACCAGCGCGAACGCATGGACGGAGCGATGCAGTTCCGACAGGATGTGGCGGACGTGATCCAAACACCGGTGAGTCCCTCCCGGCCCGCTCAATTCCTCCGGGCGCTTGTTCAGGTTTCGGGCGACCGTGCCGAGGAACTCCGTGATTCAGTGTCGGACACCACCGACGAGGCCCTCAAAACGGAGGTCGAAGACTTCACCGACAGCCTCGTTGAGAACGCTGACCGCGTGTCTGAGGGCCTTGACGATGCCCGGTTTGGCGGATTTGACGTGATCTCGTCCGCGCTCAATTTCAACTACTCGTGGAAGATTTTCACCGGACGGCGCATCCACGAGCGGTACCAAGACACGTTGGATGAGTCGGGAGTCGAGGCCCTCGAACGGGTACTCGACGTGTTACGATTGTTCGGCCCCGCCCGCGAACATTTTAAGACACTGTACTTTCAGTGGGATCTCATCAACCTTTCACGGCGCATCCTCGCAGCGTCAATCCCGGCATTACTCGTGTCGGGTGGCATGGTTCTATTTTTCAACGATGCGACCTATCGTGTGGTAATCTTCGATGTCGAAACACTCGTGTTCGTCATTGCAGCCGCGGCGACGATTTCTCTCGTCCCGTTCCTAGTTCTTCTGGCATACGTCGTGCGGATCGCAACGGTTACTAAACATACGCTCTCGATCGGGCCGTTCATCCTTCGAGAAACCGACGACGTAACAGAGGTCGAATGGAACCAGCGAGAGTAATGTCATAAAGGATCGTAATTAGCCCCGCTGCTGTATTCGCGCGATGTGTCTTGCACGCGTTAGAGAAACTATCCAATATGAAACAGGTGAGTGAGTGGAACCTGAACCTGCAAGTTCAGGGTTGACGGACCACTGACGGCACGCCACGCAACGCCGTCACTCTCCGACCCAGTATCGCGCCCGGAGGTGGTCGAGGACGTACTCGACGGTCGACCCGTCGTAGGTCCAGAAGCCATAGAAAGTCCGTTCCTCGCGTTCTTCGGCGAGGAGCGCACACCTG
>PXSU01000065.1:9037-9745 GCA_003022745.1 Halobacteriales archaeon SW_9_67_25 | reverse complement strand
GGCGACCTGATCGAGGACACCATCAGCGCCCACGAGATCGGGACGTTCAAACCCCACACGTCGCTGTACGAACACGCGGCCGACCGGACGGACACACCGATCAATAACGTCGTCCACGTCGCCGGCCCGGCCTTCGACATACAGGGGGCGATCCACGCCGGTATGCAGGGGGCCTGGGTCGACCGCTACGATGACCCCTGGGGCGACTTCGACGGCGAGCCCAACACCACCGTCGAAACGTTCTTCGATCTGGCCGAGGAACTCGGCGTCTAATAGCCCCACTGCGTCCCCAGCAGGTCCCGTCACGTATATTACCGGGCCGTGGGTTGTCACTGCCACCGGGTGAGACACATTGGGAACGCTCGCCGTGACCGGTGGACGCGTACTCCTGCCGGACATGTCAATCACGGAGGCAGACGTACTGATCGACGCCGACGACGGGACCATCGGGGCCGTCACGCCGCGGGAGGACGGTCCCGCACGGGACGGAGCCGACGAACTCGACGCCGGGGGAGGGCTCGTCATTCCGGGCCTGGTCAACGCCCACACCCACGTCGCGATGACGCTGTTCCGCGGCGGGGCCGACGACAAACCACTCGATGCCTGGCTCCGGGAAGACATCTGGCCCGTCGAGGCCGAACTCGCACCCGATGATGTCGCCGCCGGCGCACGCCTCGGTATCGCGGAGATGATCCGCACCGGGACCAC
>PXSU01000065.1:0-8972 GCA_003022745.1 Halobacteriales archaeon SW_9_67_25 | reverse complement strand
ACGACGGCCGGGCGGAGGGCCGCGTGCGGACCATGTTCGCACCCCACAGTCTCACGACCGTCGCGGAGCGGTACTTCCGTGAGTACCTCCCGAGAGCACGGGAGGCAGGCATTCCGGTCCACGTCCACGCCAACGAGACCGAGGGCGAGGTCGACCCCATCCTCGAGGAGCACGGCGAGCGACCGCTCGTCTGGGCCGACGACTTCGACCTGCTCGGACCGGACACCTACGTGGCCCACGGCGTCCACGTCGACGCCCACGAGGTCGACCGCCTGGCCGAGCGGGGGACGGGGGTCGCACACTGCCCGGCGGCGAACATGAAGCTGGCAAGCGGCACGGCGCCGGTTCAGGCGATGCTCGACGCCGGCGTCACGGTGGGACTGGGTACCGACGGCCCGGCCTCGAACAACGACCTCGACATGATAGAGGAGATGCGCGACGCCGCGATGGTCGGGAAACTCGCCGCGGACGACGCGAGTGCCGTCGACGCCGCTACCGCAGTCGAACTCGCGACGGCAGGCAGTGCCGAACTTCTGGGGTTCGCGAGCGGTCGCATCGAGCCCGGCGCGAACGCCGACCTCGCCGTTCTCGACCTCGACGCCGTGCACCTCTCGCCGCCACACGACCTCGTGAGTCACCTCGTCTACGCCGCCAGGGGCAGCGACGTCCGCCACACGGTCTGTGACGGGCGGGTCCTGATGCGGGACCGCGAACTGCTGACCATCGACGAGACGGCCGCCCGGGAGGAGGCAAACGAGCGCGCCGAGGCCCTCTTTGCCCGCGCAGAGTGAGCTGTAGCCGGGACGCTTCGGTATCGTTTTCCCGGCACACCACGTTTCTCGGGACATGACTGCGCCCATCAGCGAGCACCTCACAGACCCCGCTGACGCCCGGGAGGAGGGCCGACGCAAGATCGAGTGGGCACGCCAGCACATGCCCATCCTCGCCGCGTTGCGCGAGCAGTTCGAGGCCGACCCGCCCTTCGACGGCGAGCGGGTCGGGATGGCGATGCACGTCGAGGCAAAGACGGCGGTCCTGGCGGAGACGCTGGCTGCCGGCGGCGCCGAGGTCGCCATCACGGGCTGTAACCCCCTCTCGACACACGACGACGTTAGCGCCGCCCTCGACGCGGTCGAGGGCGTGACCTCCTATGCCCGCCGGGGTGTCGAGGACGACGCCTACTACGAGGCCATGGAGTCCGTCATCGCCCACGAACCCACGGTGACCGTCGACGACGGCGGCGACCTCGTCTTCGCCATCCACGAGGAGTACCCCGACCTCATCGAGGGTATCGTCGGCGGCTGCGAAGAGACGACTACCGGCGTCCACCGGCTGCGTGCGATGGCCGACGACGGCGCCCTCGAATACCCGATGTTCGCCGTCAACGACACGCCGATGAAGCGGCTGTTCGACAACGTCCACGGCACCGGCGAGTCCGCGCTGTCGAGCATCGCGATGACGACCAACCTCTCGTGGGCGGGCAAGACGGTCGTCGTCGCGGGCTTCGGTCACTGCGGGAAGGGTGTCGCCCGGAAAGCCAGCGGGCAGAACGCCGACGTCGTCGTCACCGAAGTCGACTCCCGGCGGGCGCTCGCGGCTCACATGGAGGGCTACGACGTGATGCCGATGGCCGAGGCCGCCGCCGAGGGGGAGGTCTTCGTCACGACGACCGGCAACCGGGACGTCATCGTCCGCGAGCACTTCGAGCGGATGGGAGACGGTGTCGTCCTCGCGAACGCCGGCCACTTCGACGTCGAGATCGACCTGGACGCACTGTCGGACCTCGCGGTGGACACTTACGAGGCCCGCGACGGCATGCAGGCCTACGAGATGGCCGACGGCCGCCGGCTGCACGTCCTCGCCGAGGGCCGCCTCGTGAACCTCGCGACGCCCATCTCCCTGGGCCACCCCATCGAGGTGATGGACCAGAGTTTCGGCGTCCAGGCAGTCTGTGTCCGTGAACTCACGGAGCGCGGCACGGAGTACGCGGCCGGCGTCCACGACGTCCCAGACGACCTGGACCGGGAGGTGGCCGAGACGAAACTGGCCGCCGAGGGGATCGCAATCGACGGGCTGACCGACACCCAGCGGGAGTACATGGACTCCTGGCAACACGGGACCTGATACACGTGGACCCCTCGGGACACTGTACCTAAAAACGGGCAGTGGATGCTTTTTTGGGCTGGCACGTCGAGCACTCGCCTATGCAGGACGTCCTCGTGGAGTGGCGACCAGTCGTCAACGAGGCCATCGAACGCCTGCTCCCACGAGTCCTTGACGAGGCGTACCTGGCCGAGTTCTTCGGCGAGGCGAGCTACAGCTATCACTCTGCGGGCATCCAGCGGGCACTCGCGGACCCGATCTGGGACCTGCTGGACAGTGGCGGGAAGCGGTGGCGAGCCGTCCTCTTTCTCGTGTTCGTCGAGGCCCTCGGCGAGGACCCCGAGGAGTACCTGCCCTACGCCTGCGTCCCCGAAATTCTTCACAACGGCACTATCATCGTCGACGACGTCGAGGACGAGGCACGAAAGCGCCGCGGCGAACCGGCACTGCACCACCAGCACGGCGTCGACATCGCGCTGAACGCGGGCAACGCGAGGGGCGGCTCGCGGCCTACGAGATGCTCACACACGAACTCAACCGCACGCACCTCGGACAGGGGATGGACATCTGCTGGCACAACGAGCAGGAGGTCGTGGTCGACGAGGAGCAGTACTTCGAGATGTGTGCGTGCAAGACCGGGTGTCTCACCCGCATCGTCGCCCGCCTGGCGGCGATCGTGACCGGCCAGCCCGAGCGTGTGGAACGGGCCCTGGCCCGCTACGCCGAGGACATGGCTATCGCCTTCCAGATAAGCGACGACATCCTCGACATCGAGAACACGCTTGACCGGGCGGGCGAGTTCGGCAAGGAGTTCGGCAACGACATCCGCGAGGGCAAGAAGACGCTGATGGTCATCCACACCGCCGAGGTTGCCCCGCCGGCAGATGTCGCCCGGCTGGAGGAGATTCTCTGGGCAGCGGACAACGACGAGTCGGACATCCTCGAGGCCATCGAGATCATGCAGGCGGCCGGCAGCGTGAAGTATGCTCGCGGGCGCGCACACGACCTGGCCGCCCGCGCCCGGAGCCACCTCGACGGCCTCGACCTGGAATCCGGGCCCGAAGACAACCTGCGGGAGTTCTCGCGGTTCGTCGTCGAACGGCGGGCCTGACCACGCCGCCCATCGGCCGAGGCGTCGCAGTCGGGCGGTCACGAACTGGTGTTCCAGTGCCCGTGCGTCGGCTATCATCGGGTCAACTGTGGACCAGCACGGATGTAAGTGACAGCTATCCGGAATGGAAGTGAAAGTCGGGCGAGAGTCGTTCACTCCCCGTCGAACCGCTCGGCGGCGGATTCGAAGCCGAGTTCGGACTGCTCGCGGGCGCGGCGTGACTCGCGTTCGGCGATGGCTTCAGGGTCGGGAGCGACGTCGTCGTCGACTCGCGCCCAGGAGTCGTGGACCTTGGCGTGACACCACCGACAGAGGTAGACCGTGATCTCGTGGGCCGGCAGGGGCCCGGCCTCGCCGTCGCCGTGTGGGTTGGTCCCGGCGTCTACGGTCCCGGCGTCGGCATAGGAGAGGTGGTGTTCCTCAAGCAACGGCCGCTCGTCGTCGTGGGCGAGACGGACCTCCGCGAGCCCACAGCGGGCACACTCGCGGTCGCGGTCCCGACAGCGGAAGTGCGGGCAGTCGACCCACTCCCAGGGCCCGGTCGGGCCGGTCTCGTCGGGGTCGCCGGCGACCGGACAGCGGTACTCCTCCTGGCGGCGTTCGCGGGCGAACTGCGGGTCGCGGTCGCCGTGTTCGACGGCGAACCGACAGCGACCGTCCGCCGCCAGAAAGTCACAGCGCCCGACGTGCTCGTAGGGGTCCTCGACGCCGACGGACGTCCCCGCGTCGGTCTTCTCCATGCTGGATACTACGAACCCAGGGGGCTAACGTTTTTCACCGGACCGGGCGACCCGGTGGTATGCGCGTCGTCCACGAACCGGCAGACGGGGACCAGCGGGTGCTCGCGACCGACATCGAGGTGGCCGAGTCGACGCTCACGCAGGCCAGGGGGTTGATGTTTCGGCGGTCCGTCCCCGAGGACTTCGCGCTCGTGATGGACCTCGGCGACGGCGGGCTTGTGACCTCCGGACCCGCCCGCCAGGTCGTCCACATGCTGTTCGTGCGCTTTCCCATCGACATCGTCTGGCTGGTCGACGACGAGGTCAGCAAGACCGCCCGTCTCTCCCCGTGGTCCGGCATCGGTCTCGGCAGGGCCGACCGCATCGTCGAGTTCCCCGCCGGCACCACGGAGGAAGTCGCCGTCGGTGACCTCGTGCGGACCGTCGAGGAGTAGCCCCGAGTGGAGGCCCAGCCTGTACTGTAAAATACCCCCGGCTCGAACCGACCGCTCATGACCGAGACGTGTCCGGTGTGTGGCGACGGCGTCGAACATCGTCGGGTCGAACGTGCCGAACCGGACGGGACCGTCGGCGGGACCGCGTCCTTCGATGTGGTGGACCTCTGTGCCGTCGACGAGGACACCCGGTGGGACCGGATCTGTACCGCGGCGATCACCGCCGAGGAGGGACGCGAGGACGACGCGCCGGCGCTGTCGGTCTATTACCACTTCTTCGGGGCGTGACTCCTCGGGACGGCACCGAATCGAGAAGGTTTATACGTACTCGCGACACCAGAGGGAAGTAGGGTATCATGTCCCGTGATCGATTTATTCGGGGGTCACCCCGAAACAGACGCACTCAGTGAAGTCGACGACGTACAGTTTCTCGATACCACGCTCAGGGACGGCGAACAGGCTCCAGGTGTCTCGCTGACGGCCGAGGAAAAAGCCCGCGTCGCCCGCAGGCTCGACGCCGCCGAGATCGACGTTATCGAGGCGGGCAGTGCCTGCACCGGGCCGGGCGAGCGCGCGACCATCGACCGGGTGACCGACCTCGCCCTGGACGCGACAGTGACGAGTTTCTGCCGCGGGCTCGAACGCGACATCGACCTAGCGCTGGAGTGTGACGTCGACGGTGTCAACCTCGTCGTACCAGCAAGCGACAGGCACGTCACTACGAAGGTCGACACCAGCCACGAGGCGAACGTCCGGAACACGGCCGAACTGGTCGCGTACGCCAAGGACCACGGTCTCTGGGTCGAGGTCATCGGCGAGGACGGCTCCCGTGCCGGCGTCGACTACCTCGAAGAGCTGATGGCCGCCTCGCTGGAGGCGGGTGCCGACCGGGTGTGTTACGCCGACACTGTCGGCCACGCGACGCCGGACCGCACCCTGGAGTGTGTCTCCCGGCTGGCCGACATCGGCCCGACGAGCACGCACACCCACGACGACCTCGGGCTCGCGGTGACGAACGCCCTGGTCTCGGTCGCGGCGGGGGCCGACCTCGTCCACGGCACCATCCACGGCATCGGCGAACGCGCGGGCAACGTCGCCCTGGAGGAGGTCGCAATCGCGCTGGACCACGGCTACGGCGTCGAGCCGATGGACCTCGGTGAAGTCTACGGGCTGGCCCAGCTCATCGCGAAACTGACGGGTATCCCGCTCGCGCCGAACAAGGCCGTCGTCGGGCAGAACACCTTCACCCACGAGTCGGGAATCCACACCGACGGCACCCTCAAGGACGACGCGATGTACGAGCCCTACCCGCCCGAGAAGGTGGGCCGCGAGCGCCGTCTGGCGCTTGGCAAACACGCCGGCCGGGCCGGCGTCGAGGCCGCACTCTCGGAACGCGACGTCGACGTGACCGACGAGCAACTCGCCGAGGTCGTCGAGCGGGTCAAGGCCATCGGCGACCGCGGCAAGCGGGTCACCGACGCCGACCTGCTCAGTATCGCCGAGGACGTGAAGGGTGCCGACCGCGACCGCACGGTCGAATTGCTCGACCTCACCGCAGTGAGCGGCGTCAGTCCGCCGACTGCAAGCGTCCGACTCGACGTCGCCAGCGAGACGCGCAAGGAGGCCGCGACCGGGTCGGGCCCCGTCGACGCGGCGATGAACGCCGCCGAGAACGCGCTGAGCCACGAAGTCGACGCCTCCCTGGAGTCGTACCACGTCGACGCCATCACCGGCGGGACCGACGCCCTCGTCACCGTCGAGGTGGAGATGGCCCGCGGGGACGACCACGTCACCGTCACCGCGAGCGATTCGGACATCACCTCCGCCTCGGTGTCGGCGATGGTCGACGCGATGGACCGCCTCGTGGCCGACGAGGGCGAGCAGGTCATCGCCGACGACTAGAGAAACGATAATCGCCCGACCGGATGTAGAGTAAGTTAATTGTTAACGTTAACCGTGTCAACTATTCTGTGACGGCCTTAAATCTTTACCGTATAGCACAAACCGACTGATTTACTCCAGTGGTTTATTAGGGCCATGTCGGACCGCGGCGACACAGTACTTGATCCGCATGCTGGGTCTGCCTCTACTCTTGTTGCGAGCTTTTCCCTTTGTCGAAAATCAGCCGGTATTGAAGCTAACCCAAGCCGCTACAAGGACGCAAAGCAGCGGATAGACGAAATAGTCGATGAGTTATCAGGACTAAAACACGCTGAAATAACCCCGACCCGCCTTTCATCTTAGACTCTTGAAAGGGTGTCATTTAGAACTGGCTCCAGGCTGTGGCAACTACAGGAGGAGTGATTTCGTGTAGCGGCATAGCATTTATACCCGTGCGGGACGCGTCACGCCGGGCTTTTGTGACCCGACGGAGTACGGACCGACGATGGTCGAGAACGTGGCGGGCGAGCTGGCAGACCTGGAGAGCGAGGACTTCTACCTGCTGTCGGGCGTCGAGCAGGGGATGCGCTTCTCGGAGTGGGTCGCCCGCGAGAAGTTGCCCGATTTCGCCGACCTGACGCCCGAGAACGTCGACTACCGGCTGGACCGCTGCGAGCGGCGGGGGCTAGTCGAGCGCAAGACCATCCAGTACGAGGGCTTCCGGCTGACCTTCGAGGGATACGACGCGCTGGCCTTGCACACCTTCGCCGAGCGCGGGACCGTCGAGGGCTTTGGCGCACCGCTGGGCGTGGGCAAGGAGAGTGACGTCTACGAGGTCCAGTCCTACACGCCAATGGCGCTGAAGTTCCACCGGGAGGGATACACGGAGTTCCGGGAGGTAAACAGGGCACGGGAGTACACCGCCGACCGCGAGCACGTCTCCTGGATGTACACCGCCCGCAAGGCCGCCGAGCGCGAGTACGAGGCCCTGGAGGCGCTGTACCCCGACGTGTCGGTCCCGCGCCCGGTCGACCACAACCGCCACGCGGTCGTGATGGAGCGGATCGACGGCATCGAACTCGGCCGGACCGCTCTCGAACCCGCGCAGGTCCGGCCCGTGCTGGATCTGGTGCTCGCGGAGGTAGCTGGCGCTTACGACGCTGGGTACGTCCACGCCGACATGAGCGAGTACAACGTCTTCGTCACCGAGGGCGTGGTCGTCTTCGACTGGCCCCAGGCCGTCCCCACCGACCACGCCAACGCCCGCGAGTTGCTCGAACGCGACGTCGAGAACGCCGTCGGCTACTTCCGGCGCAAGTACCCCAACCAGGTCGGGACGGTCGACGTGAGGGCGCTCGCGGACGCCATCGAGGCCGGCGATCCGGACTCCATCTCCGAGTTCGTCTGCGAATGACCGCGTACCCGTTTGCGTACGGGTACCGCTGGCACCGCTGCGATAAATTGCATACCGCTACATCAAATCCCGGCTGGGTCCCGTCCACTTCTGCCTGCGGGCGTCCCGTGTCCCGGCCCGGTAGACGCTCGATTAGTATCTCGACGCCCCCTGGACCGGCTGTAATATCAATTTTTATTATCTGATGGTATCGAGAATAGTATATGGGTGTCGTGAGCATCTCGATGCCGGACGACCTGGAAGAACGGATCGACGAGTTCGGCGAGGAACACGGATACACCGGGCGCAGCGAGATTGTCCGGGAGGCGGTGCGGAACCTCCTGAGCGAGTTCGAGGACAAGCGCCTGGAAGACAGGGAACTCATGGCTATTGTGACGGTGCTGTTCGACTACGAGACCACCAGCGTCGAGGAGAAGATGATGCACCTCCGGCACGACCACGAACGGCTCGTGGTCTCGAACTTCCACAGTCACGTCGGCAACCACTACTGCATGGAACTGTTCGTCCTCGAGGGACAACTGGCGGACATCTCGACGTTCGTCGGGAAGGTCCGCGCCACCCGGGACACAACCTCCGTCGACTACTCCGTCCACCCTATCGACGACATCGGCGTGCTTTCCTGACTTCGAAGCGCTTTTACTCGCGAATGGGGTACTTCCAGTACTCGCTGGAGGACGGGCACCAGCGGGCACCTGTCTGTACAGGTCGGGATGTGAACCCCACACGGGGTTTGAACCACCAACGCCCGTGGTGAGACCCATGACACGGAGCTTCTACTCGCACATCCGGGACGCCTGGAAGGACCCGGACGAGGGCAAGTTAGCGGAACTGCAGTGGCAACGACAACAGGAGTGGCGAACGCAGGGCGCCATCGAGCGGATCGACCGCCCGACCCGCCTCGACCGGGCGCGCTCGCTGGGCTACAAGGCCAAACAGGGCGTAATCGTCGCCCGCGCCAGCGTCCGCAAGGGCGGGGCCCGCAAACAGCGGTTCACGGCCGGCCGGCGCTCAAAGCGCCAGGGCGTGACCCGCATCACCCGCCGGAAGGACATCCAGCGCGTCGCCGAGGAGCGGTGTACCCGGAAATTCCCCAACCTCCGGGTGCTCAACAGCTACCCGGTCGGCGAGGACGGCCGCCAGAAGTGGTACGAGGTCATCCTGCTCGACCCGAACCATTCGGCCATCGAGAACGACGGCGACCTCAACTGGATCTGTGACGACACCCACCACAATCGCGCGCTACGGGGCCTGACCAGCGCCGGCCAGCAAAACCGCGGCCTGGGCTCGAA
>PXSU01000064.1 GCA_003022745.1 Halobacteriales archaeon SW_9_67_25 | reverse complement strand
CCATCCCGGGCATCTCGTAATCCGAGACGACACAGTCGATGTCGTTGGTGAGTCGGTCCAGCCCCTCGTTCCCGCTGGTCGCGGTCTCGACCGTGAACCTGTCGTCCTCCCGTTCGAGATAGACGGCAGTCGTATCCGAAAGATCCGGCTCGTCGTCGACATGAAGAACCCGTATGACCTCGCCCATGGCCCCTATTTGAGCCGTTACGTAATATAATTGCGGCCGTCCGGTCGTACTGTCGGCTGTAACTCAGAAGTCGTCGAGCTGGAGCTGGTTCCGGTGGACCCCATCCTCCTCGGGTTCGGTACCGAGGAGGCGGGGCAGTGCCGTCTGGGCGAAGGTCAGCCCGACGACGAGCACGATGGGGGCGAAAAAGAGTCCATAAAACCCCAGCACGACCGGGCCGAGCGTGTACGCGAGCATCAACAGTCCGACGTGGGTGGCCTCGCCGCTGAACAGCGGCCGGAGTATCAGGTCCGGGATCGTGTCGACGACCACCAGCGCCAGAATGAGAAAGCCCAGCACGTAGACCAGTAGCGACTGGTCGGCACCCGTCACGACGGGCGCGGCGGCTGCGCCGGCCAGGGGGATGTAGACGATCTTCATCCCGATGGCAGGGATGAGGCTCGCAATCCCCGTGAGCGCGCCAGCCAGCGTCGGATAGGGGACCTGTGCGGGGGCAGGGGCGAAGGCGTTGTATCCCTGGAAGACAGCGACGGCGATGATGGAGGTGACGATCACGTTGAGAAGGTTACCCCGGAGGACAGTCTCGAGTTCCTCGTCGGCGGCCTCGAGGTACTCACGGAGAATGGCCTCGTCGTCGAACCGGAGCACCCACTGCCGGACGCGCGCCCCGTCGACCAGCAGGTAGTATGTCACGACGACCACGACGAAGAGGTTGAGGAAAAAGCCCGACACGAGACTGGTCAGGAAGGTGGCGTTCTCTGTGGCGAATGTGACGAAGACGTCGAGTTCGCCGGCCCGGTAGGCCTGGTAGATCCCCTGGACGGTGAGTTCGGGAAACTCCTCGATGCCGCCGAACCACTCGAGGTTCCGGGACGCGATGTCGATGACGGGATACTGGCTGACGAGCTGGCGTGCCTCGATGGCGAGAACCGCGAGCGTGTAGCTGATGAGGAGGATGAGCGGGAGGGCCAGGGAGACGAGGACGATCACACCACGGATCGACGCGGGGAGGCGCAGTTTGGCGAGCACTTTGTAGTACCAGCGCGTCGAGTAGTAGAGAAAGACCGCGACCGAGAGTGCCGCGATGAAGTTGTACGCGAGAAAGCCGATCACCAGGGCGACGGCCGCTCCGAAGACCAGGACCGCGAAACGCTTTTGTTTCATGCCGGGAGTTCACGGGGAGCTGTCAAAAATCGTCTGTTCGTGTCGCGATTCGAAACGGCCGGGAACGGGGACGGTAACGGTTCGCTCCCGGCGGGGGGATGGAACCTGCTGACTGTTCTCGGCCGTTCCCGGATCGCCCCTGCGGGTCGGGACGGGAACCCGGGACGGCGGTCACTGTCAGTCGACTGTCGTCCAGGTGATGGCCACGATGGCGAACAGTTCGAGCACGTGAAACAGCAACAGAGCCCGCCAGGCGACGTCGGGCACCTGCGTGTTGAACCAGAACGATAGCGTCGGGTCGAGGGAGTAGAAGTACAGCGCGAAGGCGTTCTCCAGGAACAGGAGGGCCGCAAAGACGAGCAATCCGACGGTGTGTTTCGTCCGGAGTTTGAGGTAGTTTCGGCCCCAGATCGCCAGCAGGACCGCCAGCAGGAGTGCGTTCAACGCGACAGCGACGCGGGCCGCGTCGATGAGCAGGCTCATGGCTGTCCTCCGCTGGCGGCCGACGGCTGTCCGACCGGCCGGGTGCGGTCCGGCATGAGCGTGGCGTGGTGTGTCTCGTGCATGGTCAGTGGATCTCCCCGATTTCTTCGATGACGTCCCAGTGGGCCTCGGCGACGTCCGACGGGAGGTAGACGGCACCGTAGTCGTCGCCGCTCGAGTCCAGGACGTCGTTCTCCGTCAGTACGTCGAGATGATGGCGGACGGTCTCGTAGTTGAGGTCGAGGTCCTCGGCCAGCTGGTTCGCGTTGCGCGGCCGCTCGTCCAGAGCGCGAACGATGCGGATCCGGTTGGGGCCGCCACGCGTCCCAGCGAGCACGTACCACAGGACCGCCTCCATTACTCGTATCCATCAAAGCGGGGGAACCTAAGCCCATCGGCGGGGGCGACCGGGCTGGTGGTGGGGGAGTTCCCGGCAGTGGCCGGACCGGTGTGGGCGGATCACCGCTACCCGGAGACGATGAACTGGCCCGCAATCTCCCGGACCTCCGCCATCGATTTGGGTTCGTCGACGCCGGCCGGGAACGGCGACTCGAGGTTCAGTTCGTTCAACAGCGCGGCGTGGCGGGCCTCGACGCTGTGGATGCCGAGCGCCGCCGAGAAGACCTCGTCGTTCGAGACCGACGGGGCGGCCCCCTTGTAGGCGGCGACACCGGTGTTCTCCAGGGCCTTCGCGACGCCGAGGAACTCGCTCGGGGTCTCGTATCCGAAGTCGTAGGTCGCTTCCGCGACGGGCGTCCCGCCCAGTTTCTCGACGGTCGCGGCGATCGCGTCCACGTGAGCCCCCTCGTGGGCGCCCGCCGTCGCGAGGTGGTCGGGCACCATCATCCGGACCGACTCGTCGAATCCCGAGAGCGCGTCCGCGTTCATCAGTTCCTCGTCGCTGAACGCCGCCAGCCCCTCCCGGTAGAAGGCGTTCTCCAAGTGTTCGAGGGTGAGCGCGTAGTTCAGGACGTCGACGTCGCTGACACCGTCGTCGGCCGTCCGGTCGGGCGCGGGCCGGTCCTCGCCCGTCTCGTAGACCGACGGATCGACCTCGCTGGTGACGAACCCCCCGGCGATTTCGAGGACCTCGTCGATGGACTTGGCCTCGTCGACCCCGTTGGGATAGGGGAGGTCCCCGTTGACCAGATTGAGGAACGCGGCGTGACGGGCCTCGACGCTGTGGATGCCAGCTGCCGCCGCGAGGATGTCGTTGTTCACGACTTGCGGGGCCGCACCCGCGTACGCGGCGACGCCCGTGTTCTCCAGTGCCTGCGCGACGCCGAGGAACTCGCTGGGGGTCCCGTACCCGAAGTCGTATTCGCCTTCCTCGACCGGCGTCCCGCCCAGTTTCTCGACGGTCGCGGCCAGCGCGTCGACGTGGGCCGCCTCGTGGGCGCGCAGCGTGTCGAGGTATCCGGGCACTTCCATCCGGATCTGCTGTCCGAACTCCGAGAGGACGCTGGCGTTCATCAGTTCGTCCTCGGCGAACTCCGCGAGGCCGTCCCGGTAGAAGGCGTGTTCGAGGTGTTCGAGGGTGAGCGCGTAGTTCACCAGCGGCACGTCCGGCGCTGCCATCTCTTCGGTCTCGGTCGCGGTTTCCGTCTCCATCGGCGTGTCGGTCATTGACTCGTCGGGGGTCGGTGTCGGGTCGGTGCCGCCGGCACCGTCGCCGCTGTTGGCACAGCCGGCAACCGCGAGTGCACCCAGCGTCGCCGTCGCGCCGAGGAACCGTCGTCGGGTCGTTCGCTTGTCGTGTGGGGTCATAACTCCGTGCTATCCGAGGCCCCGAGCCCACTTGGGTATTTTCGGAATTTTTACATTATTCCGC
>PXSU01000063.1 GCA_003022745.1 Halobacteriales archaeon SW_9_67_25 | reverse complement strand
CCTCGCGGCGACGGTCGCCGACGGCGTCAAGCCCGTGGTGGCGGGCTACGTCCTCGACGACAACCTCACCATCCCCCCCGCGGCAGCCGTCGCGATGACCGTCGGGTTGCAGTTCCCGCCCCCGGGGTGAGCAAGATATAGTCCAGGATCGACCACTTTCACTCCGCCACGCGAACCCTTAACCGCGGGCGAGGACAAAGACGCCACGAGTACCCGGATGGCCACGCAGGACGCCGACCGTATCCGCGAGTGGCCCCTCGTCCGCGAGGGAATCCTCGAACGCCGCGAGTACCAGGTCCGACTGGCGGCGGCCGCCCTCGGGGAGCACACGCTGGTCTGTCTGCCGACGGGACTGGGCAAGACGACGGTCAGCCTGCTCGTGACGGCCCGTCGACTGGCCGAGGCCGGCGGCGCGAGTCTCCTGCTGGCGCCCACCAAGCCGCTGGTCACCCAGCACGCCGACTTCTACCGCGAGGCCTTGGAGATTCCCGACGAGGAGATCGTGGTCTTCACGGGCGAGGTCCGACCCGAGGACAGGGCCGACCTGTGGGACGAGGCCCGGATCGTCGTCGCAACCCCCCAGGTCGTCGAGAACGACCTCGTGGGCAACCGGGTCTCGCTGGCCGAGGTGACCCACTGCACCTTCGACGAGTGTCACCGCGCGAGTGGCGACTACGCGTACACCTACATCGCCGAGCGGTACCACGACGACGCCGACCGCCCGCTCGTGACGGGGATGAGCGCCTCCCCCGGCGACGACGAGGAGGCCATCCTCGGGGTGTGTGAGAACCTCGGCATCCGGAACGTCGAGGTGATGACAGAGGCCGACGCCGACGTCGCGGAGTACACCCACGAGACGAGCGTCGAGTGGGAACGCGTCGAACTCCCCGAGACAGTGGAGGCGATCCGCGAGGCGATAAACGATGTCATCCGGGAGCGCATGACCCGCCTGAAGGAACTGGGCGTGACGAGCAAGACCCAGCCGGATGTCGCCGAGCGGGAGATACAGAAGATCCAGGGGCGGGTCCGGGAACTGATGGACAACGACCAGTCGGAGGGATACGAGGCGATGAGCCTGCTCGCGGAGGTCCGGAAACTCCGGACGGCGGTCACGTACGTCGAGACCCAGAGCGTCGAGTCGTTCCGGCGGTACATGGACCGACAGAAGGAGGCCGCCCGCTCGTCGGGCGCCTCGAAGGCCGACCAGCGGATGGTCACCGAACCCAGGGTGCGGGAGGCCGTCCGGACGGCCGAGGAGTACGACGACCTGCACCCGAAGTTCCGGCGGGCGCGGATGTTGCTCGCCGAAACGCTGGGCATCCAGGGGGGCGAGCGGGTCATCGTCTTCACCGAGTCCCGGGACACCGCCGAGACACTGACCGACTTCCTGGGCGAGCACTTCGCGACCGAGAAGTTCGTCGGCCAGTCCGACACGGACGGCAGCGAGGGGATGACCCAGACCGAGCAGGCGGAGACCCTGGATCGGTTCCGGGACGGGGAGTTCGAAGTCCTCGTCTCGACGTCCGTGGCAGAGGAGGGCCTGGACGTCCCCGAGGTGGACCTCGTGCTCTTCTACGAGCCCGTGCCGACGGCTATCCGCTCAATCCAGCGCAAGGGCCGGACCGGCCGCCAGACCGAGGGGAAGGTGACCGTCTTGCTGGCAGAGGACACCCGCGACGAGGCGTACTTCTGGAAGGCCCGCCAGGACGAGAAGCGCATGGAAGAGCAGTTGCGCGGGCTGAAGGACGTCGCCGGCACCATCGAGACTGAACTCGGGACCCAGAAAAGCGTCGGAGCGTTCGCGAACGACGAATCCGGTGACTCCGCGGCGACCGGCGAAGGCCAGGACCGGGCCGGGGACACCGAAACGGAGGAAGCAGCGACCAGCGACGCCGGGTCCGGAGCAGCGGCCGGAGACGATGGACAGGCGGGGCTGGCGGCGTTCGCCGGCGGGTCCGACGGCGACGGCGGGGGCGAGGAACCGGACCCCGAAACCGGGAACGAGGATGCCGTCGTTGCCGAGGCTGGACTCGACGACGAAGCCGAGGGCACGGACGAGAGTGAAGACGGGACGGACGAACGCGTGGAGGTCGTGGTCGACCAGCGGGAACTGGATTCGGCCATCGCGCGGGACCTCTCGACCCGGGAGGGCGTCGAGACGCGACTGGAGACGCTGGAAGTGGGGGACTACGTGCTCTCGGACCGCGTGGTCGTCGAGCGCAAGACCGTCGCGGATTTCCTCGACACCCTCACCGGCGGCGACCGCTCGCTGTTCGAGCAGGTGGGCGACGCCGGCCGCCACTACGGCCGGCCGGTGGTCGTCATCGAGGGCGAGGGCCTGCTCGGCCGGCGCAACGTCCACCCGAAGGCCATCCACGGCGCGCTCGCGTCGCTGGCGGTAGATTTCGGTGCGAGCGTCATGCGGACCACCAGCGAGGAGGAGACCGCGGACCTGCTGGAGGTGATCGCCGAGCGCGAACAGGAGGATGGCGACCGGGAAGTCAGCGTCCACGGCGAGAAGCAATCCCGGACGCTGACCGAACAACAGGAGTACGTCGTCGCGTCCATCGCGGAGGTCGGTCCGGTCACGGCGCGGTCACTGCTCGCCGAACTGGGCAGCGTCGAGGCCGTCATGACCGCCGACGAGGACGAACTCCGGGAAGCGGAGGGTGTCGGCGCGGTGACTGCCGAACGCATCCGCGAGGTGACCGGCAGCGAGTACGAGGGGTAAAATCACCACCGTCAAACCCCTCCAGACCCGAGGACTGACCATGTACACGGGCAAGCGAGAGCGGCCGTGCTGTCTCTGCAGGAACCCGGAGACGGTCCGGCGACTCGACCTGCCCCCGCGGGCCATCGTGGCGATGAAACACGGCGACCCCATCGCCTGGCGGGACGTTCTCGGCGAGGTGTCCATCTACTTCTGCGAGTCCGACTGGGAAACCGTCTGTGACCTCGTCCTGGAGACGGGGATGAACCCCATCGGGCAGTGCAACGCCGCCTTCGCGGACTTCGACCTCCGGTCGGACTTCGAGGCACTGACCAACGACATCCGCGAGCGACAGGACCACCGCGCCCGGGAGCGCGAGGCGCTGGCCGCCGCCAGCGAGACGGTCGAGGCCTTCGAGAACGGCGAGGGCCCGGGTGAGCAGGCCCTCGTCGAGGCCCGCGTCGTCCAGTGGACGCTCGCCGACCTCCGCGGGGAGGTCACACCGGACCGGTGAGTCGCGAGGCGCGAGCAAAAAACGGGAATCGGAGGACACCAGAGCCGCGACAGATGGCGGTCCGTACCGCCGCCCGTGGATACACGCCGGCCGGTATAAACCATGACGCGGGCGTGTGAACGTGTCACACAGACAACGGGCGGCTTCGGGGGACGTCGCGGAATTCAGCGACGGAGGGCGGCCAGCGCCTCGGCGGCCTCGCGGGCCGCCGTCAGGTACTCGGTGGCGCGCTGTGGGTCCTCGCAGTTCTCGGCCCGCTGGCTGAACCGCGACAGCGTCCGGACGAGCGACTCCCGGGCCGCCGAGACGTCGGCCTCGACTGGCGCTCGGCCGCCCGTCTGCTCGGGGGGGCGCTCGCGTCGCGGCGGTCGGCGCGACGGGGCCTCATCGGTCGCTCGTCGCTCGTCCCGGCGCGGGGCCGACGCCTCGTCGGGGGCGTCCGG
>PXSU01000062.1 GCA_003022745.1 Halobacteriales archaeon SW_9_67_25 | reverse complement strand
TCCGGAGCGTCCCTGCTCGGCGCACGGCGCGTCGCACGGCGACTGCGCGAGGAGCGTAGCCACGAACCGCTCGTCGTGACCGTCTTCTGGGACTCCGGGGAACGGTACGTGTCCACGGGGATGTTCGACGCCGAGTAACGGGCCGGCACGGCGCGAGACGAGTTACTCCCCGGGTGGCGAGTCACGGCCGGTCTTGGCCTGGAACTCGAGGATGAGTTCCTCGCGCCGTGCCTCCGGACACTCGACCACGAAGTGGGAAGTGTCGATACTGTCGACATCGCGGGCGTAGTCGTTTTCGGGCTGGAACCTGACGGTGTGGCCCTCGCCACAGACCGGACACTCGAACGTGTCACCGGGATCGTAGGCGCAGGTCTCCTCGCCGGAGGGCCGGTCCACCCGGAAGACGGCCTCCTCGATGGTCAGCGGTGCCCGGGAAAACAGCGTGTCGTCCCCGCGAGCGTTCCGGACCGCGTCGTACGCGGCGGTCAGTTCGGCGTCCGACCGGGACTCGCTGTACACGCTGTACCAGACCTCCTCGGTTTCGTCGTAGATGGCACCGGCCAGACGCTCCGCCAGGACGAGCACGAAGTTGTAGACGAGCGCGTACTCGCCCGTCGTCTCGATGGTCCTCTCGTCGTAGAGGACGGTCGCGAACCGGTCGGTCGCTTCCAGCTGGTCGATTTCGTCGAGGTCAAGGGGACGCCCGGGAAGTGACGCCAGTCGGTCTTCACCGTCGGTCATGTCCGAATCTGTGCTCGGCGGCCCCATCAGTCCTCGGGCGTCTGCAGTTAGCCCTCGAACTCCGATTCGGTGACCCTGACCACGAGCGTCTCCTCGACGTCCCGGAGGTCGTACTCGGGGATGGTCTCGCCGGTCCGGGCCAGCAACATCGATGCGACGAGCCGCGGCGGTCCGTCGCTCCCGGTCACCCCTGCTGCCTGCTCTTCCGGCGACTCGTCCCGGTCGCTGGCCGGTCCGGAATCGGCATACTCGACGCCGTAGACCTTGAGGAAGCGGCCGGTCGCGCCGGGGTCGAGTTCGTCGTCACGGATGGCGGTAGCGAGGTCCCTGGAGAGCCACTCCTCCTCGCTGACCGAGGGCTCCAGCACCAGCGCCTCGTCGACGAACCGGACCAGATACCAGTCGAGGTCGTTCAACAGCGCCACGGCCGCCCCGAGGCTGACTGTCTCGGCGCCCACCGTGTTCGCGAAGGGTTCCCGGAGGTCGTAGGTGGCCAGTGCCTCGCGGGACGTCTCGCGCGAGAGGAGTTCGTACCGGAGGTTGACGTCCTCGTCGCCGACGAGACACACCCGCGTCATGGGCGACTCCAGTCGGGCGCCGGGCAAAGCGGTTTCGGCTCTATTCCCACTCGTGTCGGTCCCACCCCCCAGCGCTACCGTGTCGCCGAGAGCACAGTCGTCCGGGAGATATTCGAATCGAACAGCGCCCTGAACGCAGCAGGCGAGTAAGAGCGCTCACGTGGCCGCCGGGTCGGGTTCGACGGTCGAAACCTCCTGTGTCGCCTCCGCGGCGAGGTCGCCGATGTCGTCGGGTTCGGCCTCGCGGATCGTCGAGAGCGAGGCCCGCGTTGCGGGTGTGTCGGGCGCGACGCGGTGACAGCCGACGGGGATAGTCGCCTCCTCGAAGGTGCCGATTTCGCGGGCGCGCTCAGTAATGTCACTCTTGTCCACGGTTGCCAGCGGCCTGTGGACCGGCAGGTCCGTCACCGCGTCGGTCACGCGGATGTTGGCGCTGGTCTGGCTGGACTTCTGTCCGATTGCCTCGCCCGTGACGATACCGACCGCTCCGAGTTCGCCGGCGACCCGCTCGGCGACGCGGAACATAAACCGCCGGAGAGCGAGCATCCGGCCCGAGTCCATCTCCGCGACGAGTCGCTCGACTGCGTCGCCGCCGGGGGCCACCCGGAGTGCCAGCCCGTGGTTGGGCGCATACCGGGCGAGGTCCGCGACCGTCGCCTCGGCCCGGAGCCGGTGGTCGGGGCCGCCGTACGCGCCGAGGTCGACGTACAGCGGATGGACGGGACAGCCGCGGCGCATCGCTTCCCAGGCGGCAACCGGCGAGTCGATGCCGCCGCTGACCAGGGCGACCAGCGGTTGCTGGGTCCCGACGGGCAGTCCACCCGGGCCCTCCCGCGTCCCGAGGAAGACGAACGCCTCGTCGGGACGACACTCGACCGACAGCGTGATGTCGGGGTCGTCGAGGTCGACCGCGGGTTCGACACTCAGGCGCTCGGCAGTCTCCCAGACCGCCGTGCCGCCCGCGTCCTCGATGTCCCCCGAGGAGAAAGGGTGAGCCTCCGCCGGTCCCGCACGGTGTGCCTCGATGGCGAACGTGCCGCCGGTGTAGTGTTCGCGGGCGATCGCGGCCAGCGTCTCGCGGATCCCGGGCAGCGTCGGGTCGGTACTCGCCGCGGGACTGGCCGAGACGACACCGAAGGCGTCCGTCGCGGCCGCGGTGACGGCCTCGATTCGGTCCGGGTCGGTCCGGACGAACAGCCGCGAGTGGCGCCGCTCGACCGGATCGTCGAGCCCCCGGTCGGACAGGATCGCCGCGACGTTGTCCCGGAGCCGGCCCTCCATCCGGTGCTGGACCTGCGGGCTTTTGCTTCCGATCTCGCCGTGCCGGACGAGCACGGCGTCTGCCCCCGGCGGGTGCATGGCTCCCCGTTGACGGTTGTCGGTTAAACGCGCTTCGGTGAAGAATGGCTGTCACGAAGTACTTCAACCCCACGAGGGTCCGTCTGGAACTCTCGATCTGACGGACGAGCTCGGTATTTGGTGCGTGAGACGCTCCAAGACGTGGACGAAGAGATAGCGGAGTTGGGCGATGGCTCGGTAATTCTGTGTACGGATGACTACACGATCTACGATGACATCGACGAGTACGACGGAATTGACGCTCATCTGGCGATCACGCACGATGACACGTACGTGATCGGCGACGCCCACGTCAACAGCTGCGAGAACCGTCACAGCTTCATTCGCCAGTGGTTAGCGAGGTTCAGAGGCGTCTCAAAACACTATCTCCAAGGCTACCTTGACTTTCTTAGCCTTCGGCAAAATGAAACGGGAGACTGGTTCGACGCGATCCTAAGTTACGACTCATCGGCATGAGCGGGTCCACTATTATTGAAATCCTAGTTCAAGTATAATATAAAAATCGCATTAAATTTCAATCAACTCGTGTTTCGACACCGATAGCTGGTTGTTCACCGAGGTACTTAAAGGACCCGTCGAACCACAGTTCCGACACACTACTGCGGGATTCGAGCGGCCACCACACCGAAGACGACATCTCCGCAGTCCGCGAGTCGAACTGCCCGAACTTTAGAGTTCTACTACCTATATTACCATCTAAAATTTTAGACGTGTATGTAGTGCCAAAAACTGGCCAGAGCGAATACTACTACAACATATAGAGTGCTATTTTCCCACCTAAAGGCCCTTAGGTGGGAACGTGGGACAGATTGATTATCCTGGCCTGCGTGACACCAACCGATGGCCGAGACAGACCGCGATACGTCCCGGACGGTCGTAAAGACCTATGTTCCGGCATATCAGCGCGAGGAGTGGGACGAACACGCCGAGGAACTCGAGATGAGCCGGAGCGAGTTCGTCCGGTCGATGGTCCAGGCGGGACGTCGCGGGTTCGAGGGAACGAGTGACCCCCCGGGAGAGCTAAAAGCCCAGAGTGGGTCACCAGCGGAACAGCCTGCTGGGCCTGACGAGTTCGAGGATCTGGTGCTCGAATCGCTGGCCGCCGACGGGTTCCGGTCCTGGGAGGAGTTGCTCGCAGATGTGACAGAAGGCATGGAGGACCGCCTCGAGGAGACACTCCGGGAACTTCAGGCTGCGGACCGGGTCCGGTACAGCGGCCGGAACGGCGGATACACGCTCGACGCATGAGCGACGCCATAGGCGAGGACCACGTCGAGTACTTCCTCGAAGACATCACCTACCAGGGCAAGACAGAACGGACCAGAGCGGCCTACGAACGGGTGCTGGGCGACTTCGAGACGTACCTGGAATCCCGTGAACTCGGTCTCGCGGAGGCCAATCACCGTGACTGTATGGCCTACATCCACCGCCTCAGGGGGTCGGTCGCAGAGAGTACCGTCGCGACGTACGCCTCCTACCTCCACCGATTCTACGATTACATGGCCCGTGTTGGGGCGTTCGAGGAAAACCCCATGACAATCGTACTCGAAGAGATTGACGAATCCATCTCCAAAGACCCCGCACGGCGGGACGTTTCTGTCGTCGAGATGCAGTCTTTCGTCGCCAGCCTGGGCCATCCCCTCCATCGGGCTGTCGTCCTGACACTGCTGAAAACCGGGGTCAGGGCAGGCGAACTGTGTAACATAGACCGGCGGGACATAGCTCTGAGCGACAGTCCCGACGAATCGCGACCGCGGGTGCAGATCAAGGGCCGGCCGAACTCGCTGTTCGTGGACAGCGAACCGACCAACGGCCACACCTACAACGGCGAACAGCGAACCGCCTCGAACAAGCGCAAACGCGACACGACGATTCCCGTCGACGGGGAACTCGCCCGCGTGCTCCGGGAGTGGCTCGCTGTCAGACCCGATCCCCGGTCGCAGGCGGACCCGCTGTTCGTCAGCACGACCGACGAGTGGGGCAGACGGCTGACACCCGACATGGTCCACCACATCGTGGTCTCGCTCGCGCGCGACGCGGGGTGGTACCGCGGGGGGGGCGGACCCGAAGAGAACGTCACTCCCCACTACTTCCGGCACTTCTTCACCACGCACCTCCGCGACAGAACCGGCGACAGGGGGGTCGTCAAGTACCTCCGTGGCGACGTGGCTCAGGACGTCATCGACACCTACACCCACGACTGGGGTGGTCGCGTCCGTGACGTCTACGAGCAATACGTCTATTCGTTGCTCTGAAACGGTCGGAATACTCGTAGCCGGCTGGCCACCTATATATTATATATCGCTATATCAAAATTCGGTGGTGGCGCTGCGAATACCGCTGAATTCGTGCACGAGAATTACCGGGTTGACCGCACGGTGTACCGCGGTCGACACGGTAAAAAGCGTTCGGTGACCGACGCTGATCTCTACCGAAGCGCCCGGAGACCGTCGAGGGCCCGTGCCAGTTCCGGGGACCCGGAGACGGTATCCGCCAGCGCCCGCAGGTCGGCGACCGGGCCGCCGAGAATGACTGTCTCGGCTGCCGGGACTGCCACTAGGGGGGTGCCATCGACGGCCTCCGTCAACTGCTCGCGGGCCGACCCCGACAGCCCCTCGACGGCGACCAGCCGCGAGACTGCCTGCTCGGCGGCGCCACCGCCGGCACGTGTGGCATCGTCGGCGGAGCCATCGGCCCCGGCCAGGTGACGCCGGGCCTCGGCGACAGTCGTCACGTCGAGTTCCGTGACGCCGGCTTTCCCGTCGCGCACCCGCTCGCGGGTGAAGGCATCGCCGACGAGGGCCGCATCCCGCGTCTCGGCAACATCGTGGGTGCGGACGACGTGTGCACCCCGCTCGACGGCCATCGATGTGGCGGCGAGCGAGACTGGGAGCGCCTCCTCGGTGCTCCGGTCGGCGAGTTCCCGGAGGAAGTTCTTGCGGTTGATGGAGACCAGAATCGGCTGACCGATGGCACGGAATTCGCGGAGCCGACGGAACGTCGCGCGGTCGTCCGCGAGGGTTTTCGCCTCGCTCCAGCCCCCGAAGGCAGGGTCGACGATCGTCTTTTCTGTCAGCCCACCACGGAGGAGTGCGTCGTAGATGTCGTCGACGCGCTCGACGGCTCCGGGGCGTTCGAGGTCCGGCGGGCTGGCCATCTTGACGACGGCCACGCCGTAGTCCTCACAGACCCGGGGCATCTCGGGGTCCGCGAACCCACAGATGTCGTTGACCATGTCGAACCCGCGCGAGAGGGCCTCTTCGGCGACTTCATCGTAGCGCGTCTCGATGGAGAAGACCGGGTCCCCGGAGACGGACCCGATGGTCTCGACGGCGGTGTCCAGCCGGTCGAGTTCCTCCTCGGCACTGAGTACCTCGAAGCGCTTGTTCGCCGATTCGAGGCCGATGTCGACGATATCGGCGCCCTCACCGACGAGTTCCTCGTCCACGTAGCGCGCTGCAGGACCGGGTTCGTCGAAGACGGAGGGGTCGTAGGGGGACTCGCGGCTGACGTTCAGCACGCCCATGACGCGTGGAGGGGTGTCGTCGCCGATGGGCAGGCCAGCTGCGTCGACTGTTTGCATGTGCGGGTCTTGGCTGGCACTCACTAAAGGACCGCGTTCCGAACCGCTCGGCCGGGGCGGCACGACAGACCCCATCATCCGAAGCGACCGGCACAGGCGGGGGGCCACGGCGCGGAGGGGCCCGGGTCCGGGCGAGAGGTC
>PXSU01000061.1 GCA_003022745.1 Halobacteriales archaeon SW_9_67_25 | reverse complement strand
AGCCCGCAACCGACGGCCTCCGGGACGGCCGCGCCTACCGGGTGGACGGCCACATCGTCGTGCCGCCGGAAACCCGCGAGGGTGGACACGTCTTCTTTGGGCTGGCGCCCGACGGCAAGGTGGGCGAGGCGACGCTGGAACTGGCGTGTGTGGCCTTCGAGCCGACCAAGCGCTTCCGGGACCGCGTGCGGGCGCTCCGGGTCGGCGACCGACTGACCGTCTGTGGTGAGGTGACCGACGGCACGCTCAAGCTGGAAAAGTTCGCCGTGCGGGAGCTGGTGACCACCGAGCGAGTCACGCCGGACTGTCCCTCGTGTGGCCGGTCGATGGAGTCAGCCGGCCGGGACGCAGGCTACCGGTGTCGGGAGTGTGCGACGAGCACCGACGGCCGGGTTGAGCGCAATCTGGACCGTGACCTCGCGGTCGGCTGGTACGAGGTCCCACCCTGTGCCCGCCGGCACATCGCCAAACCGCTCGTCCGGGGTGGGTTCGACGCGCCCGTCCATCCCGAGCGGTGACTCGGCGCGTTTCCGGACGAGGATGACGGTTGCCGCGCAGTCGTCGGGCAACACGACAACGCGGCCGAACGAGCGATTTCGTTGAACCCTTCGACGCTCTCTTCGACGTAGTGTCCCTCTCTCGGGAACGATTCGTCTTTCACACGTTGCTTGAACTGTTCGACACCCTTGTCCATCTCGGACTGGACGTCCGCAAACTGTTCGGCGAAGGGGGGAACCCAGTCGCCCATGCCGAGTACGTCGGTGATGATGAGGCCCTGACCGCTGACGTACGGACCGGCCCCGATACCGATGGTCGGAATGTCGATCGCCTCCGAAATCGTCTTCGCCACGTTCGCGGGAACGTGCTCGATGAGCAGCGCAAACGCTCCCGCCTCCTCGTGTTGCTTGGCGAGGTCCAGAGTCTCTCGGGCTGCCTGTGAATCGGTCGCCTGTCTGGTCAGGTCGCCGACCTCGTTGACACGCTGGGGGTTGAGCCCGAGGTGAGCCATCACCGGGATGCCCACATCCACCAGACGCTCTGTCAACTCGACCGTGTGCGGGCCGCTCTCGTGTTTGATCGCCTGTGCGCCTTCCTCCTTGATCATCCGCCCACAGTGCTCTATCGCCTCGTCGGTATCGGCCCCGTAGCTCATGAAGGGCATGTCGGCGATGACGAGCGATTCGTCGGTCGCACGCACCACAGCACCGGTGTGACTCGCGATCTCGTCGACGGTCACCGGGAGCGTGGAATCGTAGCCGAGCATCGCGTTGCCGACGCTGTCACCGACGAGGATCATGTCGATCCCTGCCTTTTCGAGCGTCGCAGCGGTCGGGGCGTCGTAGGCAGTCAAGAAGGTAAGCGGTGGGAGTCGGCGTCGTCGGTCGAGACGCCGTAGACCTGGGCGCCCACGTCGCGGAACGCATCGAGTTCGGCGTCGAACTGGCGGGCCTCCGTGGTACAGCCGGGCGTGCCGTCCCGCGGGTAGAAGAACAGCACTGTCGGCGCGGCAAACTCGACCGTGACGCGCTCGCCGTCCTGTGTGGTGGCCGAGACCTCGGGGACGGCCGTGCCAGTCTCGAGGACCATTCAGTTCACCGGGATGTCCGTGCCCGCCTCGCCAGCGGTTCGCTTCCCCAGCCGGACCGTCAGCACGCCGTCGTCGTAGCTGGCCTCGGTCGCGTTCTCGTCGACCGCCTCGGGGAGCGCCACGGTCCGGCTCGTTGTCCCGCGCGGACGCTCCCGGCGGACGTAGGTGCCCTCCTCGGCGGTCGACTCACTCTCGCGCGTCGCCGTGACGGTCAGTCGGCGGCCGTCAGCGAGCTGGACGTCGATGTCCTCGGCCGCGTACCCGGGTAGGTCCGCGAGGACGACGAAGGCGTCGCCCTCGTCGCGGACGTCGACGGGGACATCGTCACCCAGCGTGCCCCCGAAGTCCGTGAGCTGGTCGAACAGCCGTTCCATGTCGTCGAAGGGGTCCGTGGGACCGCTCATGTGTGGCACTACGAGGGCGGCAGTCTTAGCTGTCACGCCCCGGGAACTCCGGCCGGGGAGATGGGACCGTCAGTACAGGACGGTCTCGGAGTCGTACGAGCCCAGGCGGCGGACCCAGCCGTCTTCGGCGATGGACTCGATGACAGAGAGGGCGTCCTGGGTGCGTTCCTCGTAGAGGCCGGCGGCGATGTCGATGTGGAAGACGTAATCGCCCAGCCGTTCGCCACTCGGGCGGGACTCGACCCGGGTGAGGTTGATGTCCCGCTCGGCGAACGGTTCGAGCATCTCCAGCAAGAGCCCGGGATAATCGACGTCGGGGTAGACGATGAAGGAGGTCTTGCTGCCCGCTTCTGTCCGCTCCCCGACAGGGGCGACGACGAGAAAGCGGGTGGCGTTGGAGGTGCGGTCCTGGATGTCCTCGGCGAGTACCCGCAGGGTGTCGTCCTCGGCGTTGGCGGGATGGCCGATGGCAGCCACGCCAGCGTCCTCGCGGGCGCGCTGGACGCCCCTGGCGGTGCTCGCGACCGTCTCCAGGGCGACGTCGGGGTAGTGCTCCTCGAGGTAGCCCCGGCACTGGGCGAGTGCCTGTGCGTGGCTCGCGACGGTCCCGAACGCCTCGCCCTGTGCCAGGAGAGCGTGCCGGATGGGCGTGATGATCTCCCGGACGACAGCGACCTCGTACTCCGCGAAGGCGTCCAGCGACTCGGTGACGCTCCCCTCGATGCTGTTCTCGACGGGGACCACCCCGCGCGCGTAGTCGCCCCCGGCCACCGACTCGACGATGGCAGTCACGGACTCTGTGAACGCGATCTCGTTGTCGGCGACTGCGCCGGCTGCCCGGTGGGAGTAGGTGCCTGCCGGCCCCAGCGTGAGTGCCTGCATGTCCGCTGGCTACACTGCTGACGGGCAAAAACACCCCGGTCTCCTCGTACCGACGGCGCCGGGACGTCCGGGTCCCGCCACACGCCACGACGACAATATAAAAGCTGGTGTCCGCGGGGCACCGGGCGTGACACACGGTACCACGATTCTGCCGCGAGACGACTCACTTCACGCGGTTGAATGGCGTCAAGAGACGTCGACGTGCCGGCATTCACGGACCGCAACCCCAATGATTTATATAGAACCACATGCAAAGTTCCTCCTGACTATGAGTCAGCAGCAGATGCAGGGCCAGCCCATGATCATTCTGGGCGAGGACGCCCAGCGAATGAAAGACAAGAGCGCACAGGAGCACAACATCGCCGCCGCGCGTGCCGTCGCGGAGTCGGTACGCTCGACACTCGGGCCGAAGGGGATGGACAAGATGCTCGTCAACTCCCTTGGCGACATCGTCGTCACGAACGACGGCGTGACCATCTTGGACGAGATGGACATCGACAACCCGACCGCGGAGATGGTCGTCGAAGTCGCCGAGACACAGGAGGACGAGGCCGGCGACGGCACGACCACCGCGGTCGCCATCGCGGGCGAACTCCTCAAGAACGCCGAGGAACTCCTCGAACAGGATATCCACCCGACGGCCATCATGCGCGGGTTCGACATGGCCGCCGAGCAGGCCCGCGAGGAGGTCGACAACATCGCCATCGACGTCGACCGCGAGGACGAGGAGATCCTCCGGAAGGTCGCCGAGACATCGATGACCGGCAAGGGCGCCGAACAGCACAAGGACGTCCTCGCGCAACTGATCGTCGACGCGGCCCAG
>PXSU01000060.1 GCA_003022745.1 Halobacteriales archaeon SW_9_67_25 | reverse complement strand
GGGCTGGCGGTCGTCTGGTGGCGTCCCTGACCGAGAGAGGAGAGTAGGAAATCACAGCAGATTTCCATACGTATTTTCTTCGACGCTTTTAAATTCGGCCTTCACCTCCACCAAAACGAGACAGGCACCGCCTGTTTCACTGACCCGTAGGAGCCACAGGCGCACTACGGAGGTGAACGATGGCAGATCAGGACATAGAGCAAGCAGTAACCCGTGCACTCGAGGCGGCCCCGCCGCGGAACTTCCGCGAGACGGTCGACCTCGCGATAAACTTGCGCGATCTGGACCTAGACGACCCCTCGAACCGTGTCGACGAGAGTATCGTTCTCCCCGAGGGAACGGGACAGGAGACATCCATCGTGGTCTTCGCAGAGGGCGAGACCGCGGTCCGCGCCGAGGAGGTCGCCGACGACGCCCTCGACGCCGACGACCTCGAAGAGTTGGGCGACGACGACGATGCCGCGAAGGACCTCGCCGGGGAAACCGATTTCTTCATCGCCGAGGAGGCGATGATGCAGGACATCGGCCGCTACCTGGGGACCGTCCTCGGTCCCCGGGGGAAGATGCCGGACCCGCTCTCGCCCGACGACGACGTCGTCGAGGTGGTCGAGCGGTTGAAAAACTCCGTGCAGATACGGAGCGGCGACCGGCGCACCTTCCACACCCGCGTGGGCGCGGAGGACATGTCCGCCGAGGAGATCGCCGACAACATCGACGTCATCCTCCGGCGACTCCACGCCGACCTGGAGAAGGGACCGATGAACATCGACGACGTCTACGTGAAGACGACGATGGGCCCCGCGGTGGAGGTGGCCTGAGATGAGCGCAGAGACCGAACGCAAGACCGAGACCATTCCGGAGTGGAAACGCGAGGAGGTCGAGGAGATCGCGTCGTTCCTCGAATCCTACGACAGCGTCGGAGTCGTGGACATCACCGGCATCCCGAGCCAGCAGTTACAGGATATGCGCCGTGACCTGCACGGTACCGCCGCGTTGCGCGTCTCGCGCAATACACTGCTGACCCGGGCCCTCGAGGACGTCGACGACGGGTTCGAGAACCTCGCCCAGTACGTCAGCGGTCAGGTCGGCCTCATCGGGACGAACGACAATCCCTTCGGGCTCTACCAGCAACTGGAGGCCTCGAAGACGTCGGCGCCGATCAACGCCGGAGAGGTCGCCCCCAACGACATCGTCATCCCCGAGGGCGATACGGGCATCGACCCCGGTCCCTTCGTGGGTGAACTCCAGAGCGTCGGCGCCAGCGCCCGCATCGAGGCCGGTTCGATCCAGGTGATCGAGGACTCGACGGTGCTCTCGGCCGGCGAGGCGGTCTCCCGGGACCTCGCGAACGTCCTCTCGGAACTGGGCATCGAGCCCAAGGAGGTCGGCCTCGACCTGCGCGGCGTCTACGCGGAGGGCGTGCTCTTCGAGCCCGCGGACCTCGAACTCGATATCGAGGAGTTCCGGCAGGACGTCTCGGCGGCTGCCGCCCGGGCGCGCAACCTCGCGGTCAACGCGAGCTACCCGACGGCGACGACGCTGCCCGCGCTGCTCGCCACGGCCAGCGGCGAGGCCAAGAGCCTCGGGCTGCAGGCGGCCATCGAGGACCCCGACGTCGTGCCGGACCTCGTCGGCAAGGCCGACGCCCAGGTCCGCGCGCTCGCCGCACAGGTCGACGACGAGGACGCCCTGCCAGAGGAGTTACAGGACGTCGACGCGCCGGCGCCCGAACCTGAACCCGCCGCGGGGGCCGACGACGAGGAGACGGAGGAGGACGAATCGGACGACGACCAACCTGCCGAGGAGGCCGACGACGACGAGGACGGCGACGACGCGGACGCCGCCGGCGACGCCCTCGGCGACATGTTCGGAGACTAACAATGGAGTACGTGTACGCAGCACTCATACTGAACGAATCGGGCGGCGAAATCAACGAGGCGAACCTGACGGACGTGCTGGAGGCCGCAGGCGTCGACGTGGAGGAGTCCCGCGTCAAGGCGCTGGTCGCGGCCCTCGAGGACGTCGACATCGACGAGGCCGTCGAGGAGGCAGCAGCAGTCCCGGCCGCGGGCGGTGGCGGCGGTGCCGCTCCCGCAGCCGAGGAGTCTGCCGACGAAGAGACCGAGGAGGCCGCCGAAGAAGATACGACCGCCGAGGACGAGGGCGACGACGAGGACGAGGGCGACGACGAGGAGGCCGCCGGCGAGGGCCTCGGCGAACTGTTCGGCTGACCGGATCGCCTATCGAGACGCCACTTCTTTCGAGACACCGCGGCCAGCGACGGGACCGCTCTCCGGACTGCGAGCGGTGCGGAGGTTCAAGTACCGGCACGGGCCCATCCCGGTTCGGTGAGCGTGGGACCAGTCGAGGTGGTGGTCACACCCGCGGCCACAGCGACAGGCCTGGCGTTCGTCGCCGGTGGCGTCGCGCTGGGGACCGCGAGCGGGCTGACGCCGGGCCTGCACGCCAACAACTTCGCACTCCTGCTGGCCGCGTTCGCGCCGCTGTTGCCCGGCCCGCCCCGGTACGTCGGCGCGGCGATGCTCGCTGCCGGCGTCGTCCACACGTTTCTCGACATCGTGCCGGCGCTGGCTCTCGGGGTGCCCGACCCGGCGATGGCCGCCACCGCGCTCCCGGGCCACCGCCTCGTCCTCCAGGGTCGCGGGCGCGAGGCGTTGCGGCTCTCGGCGCTGGGGAGCGCCCTCGCCGTCGCCTTTGCCGTCCCGCTCGCCCTGCCCGTCACTGCCGCGATGGAGCGGGCCTACCCGACGATACGGGCCCACCTGCCCCTCGCACTCGGGAGTGTCGCGCTCGCGCTGGTGGTCACCGAGCGGACGACGCGGGCCCGGGTTGGCGCGGCCCTCACCCTCGCTGCCAGTGGCCTGCTGGGGCTGGCGACGCTCGATTTGCCCGCCGCGGGCGTCCTACCCAGCGGCGGGATGCTCGCACCCCTCTTTGCGGGGCTGTTCGGCGCTCCCGTCCTCGTCGAGGCGCTCGGCGGGGCAGGCGTCCCGCCACAGGCCGACGCACGGATCGTGCCCGCACGCCGGACCGTAGCCGGCGTCGCGCTCGTCGGGACCATCGCGGGTGCGGTCGTCGGCTACCTGCCGGGCATCTCGAGTGCCATCGCCGCCACGGCCGCGCTCGTGGTGCTCCCCTCCCGGGGGCCGCGGGCGTTCGTCGTCGCAACCAGCGGTGTCAACACCGCCAACACGATCTTCGCACTCTTCGCACTGGTCGCGCTCGGCACGCCGCGGACGGGCGTGCTCGTCGCGCTCGACGACGCGGGCGTGCCGCTCGACCTGCCGGTGTTGCTCGCGAGTGTGGCCCTGGCCGCCGGCGTCGCGTTCGTCCTCGTCGTCGTGGTGGGCGACCGCTACCTCGCGGCTGTCGGGGCGCTCGACAACACGCTGTTGTCGTTGTCCGTGCTGGCTCTGCTCGCCCTGCTAGTGTTGGCGCTGACCGGCCTGCTCGGCGTCGGCGTCTTCGCGGCGAGCGCCGTCGTCGGGCTGATCCCCGCCCGGTTCGGTGCCCGGCGAGCGAACTGTATGGGCGTGTTGCTCGTTCCGCTGGCACTCGGGGCCTGATTCCCTGGCGTGGACCGGGACGGCCCGGGGACGTAGCCCTTAACCCCGTGCCACGACAAGGACTGGTATGACCGACGATCCCGACGACCACCCGTTCTCGGAGGGACAGGGGTTCGAAGACCCCTACGACGCCTTCGATATCGACCCGCCCGAGCTGGAGGTCGACACCGACCAGGTCGACCCCGTCGACTCGCGGGTGGTCGCGGACACGCTCGACACCGAGCAGATCCCCGCCAGCCGGGTCGACGCCGACCGCCTGCTCGATGTCGGGCTCGACTACATGCGGATCAACCGTCACGAACAGGCTATCGACACGTTCGAGCGGGCGGCCCGCTTCGCCGGGGACGACCGCGTCGCACAGGAGGCCCGGGTGAACAAGGGCGTCGCCCACGCGGAACTCGAGGAGTACGACGCCGCAATCGGTGCCTACCGCGAGGCGCTGGACATCGACGGCGACTCCGAGCACGCGGCGACCGCGGAGACGAACCTCGCCTACGCCCTCTGGGAGTTCGGCCGGACCGAGGAGGCACTCGAACACGCCGAGCGCGCGGTGGAACTGGACCCGCGCTTCGGTCAGGCCTGGTACAACCGGGGCTTTTTCCTCAACGAGCGCGGCCTCGCCGAGGACGCCCTGAATTGCTTCGACAACGCCGTCCGGCTCGGGTTCAAGACCGTCGAACTCCTGAAAGAGAAGGCTATCGCGCTCGAAAGCCTCGGCGAGGACGAGCGCGCCGAGGAGGTCGCACAGGAGGCCGAACAGCTCCGCGAACAGCAGGAGGAACAGCTCGTCGAGTGACGGGACGGATGACGGCATGACGCTCCTGCTCAACGAGCGCGAAACCGACGAGGGGCTGCTCGTGTCGGTCTGTGACGCCGACGTGCTCGGGGAAACCTTCGAGAACGGCGACGTCTCGCTGACCGTCGATGCGGCCTTCTACGACGGCGAGGCGGCCGACGCCGAGGCCGTCGTGGCCAGCCTCGCGCGGTGTCGCGTCGCCAACATCGTCGGCACGCGCGCGGTCGAACTGGCCCTCGACCACGGTTTCGTCGCCGAAGAGAACGTCCTCGACATCGGGGAGACACGCCACGCACAGTTGCTGTGGCTGTGACCGCGTCACGGGAACCGAAGGAATGTTGCCCCTCCAGCCCCTCCATACGGTAATGGCAATGACCGAACCGGATGTCCTCGACATCGAGCGGATACGGGCCGATTTCCCCATCCTCGACCGGGAGTTCTCGGACAACCGTGTCGCCTATCTCGACAACGCTGCGACCTCGCAGACGCCCGAACCTGTCGTCGAGACCATCGCCGAGTACTACCGGCGGACCAACGCCAACGTCCACCGTGGACTCCACCAACTCAGCCAGGAGGCCTCGGTCGCCTACGAGGAGGCCCACGACCGCGTCGCCGAGTTCGTCGGTGCCTCCGGCGGCCGCGAGGAGATGGTCTTCACCAAGAACACCACCGAGTCCGAGAACCTCGTCGCCTACGCCTACGGCCTGAACGAACTGGGACCGGGCGACGAAATCGTCACCACGGAGATGGAACACCACTCCTCGCTGGTGACCTGGCAACAGATCGGCAAGCGCACCGGAGCCGAGGTGAAGTACATCCGCGCCGACGAGGAGGGTCACCTCGACATGGACCACGCGAAGGAACTGATAACCGACGACACGGCGCTCGTCTCGGTGGTCCACGTCTCGAACACGCTCGGGACGGTCAATCCCGTGGGTGCACTCGCCGATATCGCCCACGACCACGGCGCCTACATCTTCGTCGACGGCGCCCAGTCGGTGCCCAACAGACCGATCGACGTCGAGGCCATGGACGCCGACTTCTTCGCCTTCTCCGGACACAAGATGTGTGGCCCCACCGGTATCGGCGGGCTCTACGGGAAACGGCACCTTTTGGAGGAGATGGAGCCGTTCCTCTATGGCGGCGAGATGATCCGGTCGGTCAGCTACGAGGACGCCACGTGGAACGACCTGCCCTGGAAGTACGAGGCCGGGACGCCGGTCATCTGCCAGGGCATCGCGCTCGCGGAGGCGTGTGACTACCTCGACGACATCGGCATGGAGAAGATCCGGCGCCACGAGAACGAGCTCGCCCAGTACACGCTGCAGCGCCTCGGCGAGTTCGACGACGTCGAGACGTTCGGACCGCCGGCCGGCGAGGAGCGGGGTGGGCTGGTCGCGTTCGACATCGAGGGCGTCCACGCCCACGACCTCTCGGAGATTCTCAACGACCACGCCGTCGCGGTCCGGGCCGGCCACCACTGCACCCAGCCCCTCCACGAGAAACTCGGCGTGGCCGCGACGACCCGTGCCTCCTTCTACATCTACAACACCAAAGACGAGATCGACCGCCTCGTCGCGGCGCTCGACGACGCCCGCGCACTGTTCCAGTAGGGCCCGCTCGGCCGCCCTCGCTGCTCTCGTCGCCCCGGTGGGACACGGTGGCGGGGCTAACGCAATAGATTGATAACTGCCACCCAGTAAAGTCCGGGAGAGATGGCCGGCGCGATCGACGAGGACACGGCCCGGACGCTCGCCAGCGGCCGGGAAACCGCCGGCGCAATGCTCTCGTCGCTCCAGAGCGACCTCAAGCGCGTCTTTCTGGTGTTCCTGGTCGGGATGCTCGGTGCCTTCTTCGCGCTTCGCTGGTACGTCTGGGACATCCTCAAGGAGGACGTCCTCTACTCGGGGATGAGCGACGCCGCCCGCGAGGCGACGGTCGTCGTCGCGACCACGCCCTTCGAGGTCATCCTCCTGCAGGTGAAGATCGGCCTCCTCGTCGGCGTCATTTTCGCGGTGCCCGCAGTGGTGTGGTACGGCCGCGACGCCCTGAAACGCCGGGGGTACTGGCCCGGCGAGCGCGTCCCGCGCTGGAAAGTCGTCGCGATACTCGGGTTCGTCGTCCTCCTGTTCGTCGGGGGCGTCTCCTATGCCTACCAGCTGTTCTTTCCGCTCATGTTCGCGTTCCTCGCGGAGAACGCCGTCAACGCCGGCTTCCAGCCGACCTACTCCATCGCCAAGTGGACCGAGTTCGTCTTCCTGCTGACGGTCTCGTTCGGGCTGGCCGCCCAACTCCCCCTGGGAATGAGCGCGCTCGCCCTCTCCGGTATCGTGCCCTACGAGACCTTCCGGGACAAGTGGCGCTACGCCGTCGTCGGCGTCTTCGTGTTCGGCGCGATGTTCTCGCCGCCGGACCCGTTCACCCAGATCATGTGGGCCGTGCCCCTGGTGGCGCTGTACGGGTTCAGCCTCGGGCTGACGAAACTGCTCGTCCTCTCGAAGCGGGCCGGCGAGGTCGTCACGGTCCGTGAGGTGGTCCGGGACGGCTGGAACGTCATCGCCGGATCGTTCCTCCTGGCTGCCGCGGCCGTCTACGGGTACCTGCTGCGGGGCGGGCTCGAAGCCACCAACGAGGCCCTCGCAGCCATCGGCTCCGCCTACCGGTTGCCCACCCGCTCCGAACTGGGCGTGTTCGGCGTCGACGCGACGGCCGTCGGGGCCACACTCGCGGCAACCGTTGGCGTCCTCGCGGCCGTCGTGGCCATCTTCTACCTGCGCATCAAGGTCCTCGAGACCCGAACGGCAGCCGACTCGACGGCCGCCGGCGCGGAGCCGGGCGAGGCGGTCACGGCAGACGCGGCGACGACGGCACCCGAGACGGCACCGAGCGCCGGCGAACCCGCCGAGATCGACATCGACGCGCTCAGCGCTCCCGCGGTGAAGGCGGCTCCCCCGGAAGCGTTCGCGGACCTCTCCGAAGACGATGTCCTCCAGCACGCCGAGCGCGCCATCGAGAACGACGACGGCGAGAAAGCCGAAGCCATCCTCGACCGGTACGACGAGGTCCGGGAACTGGAACTGTCGACCCAGGAGGCTACCGGCGACGAGGACGCCGACCCCGTCACCTCGACGACTGCGAGTGTCGTCGACGCCTTTACCGACGACCAGACCACCGACGAAGACATCGGGGGCTACTACTACGATATCGCCTTCATTCTCGACTCGCTGACCTCGAAGGCGATCTGGGTCGTCGGGCTGTTCATCGCAGTCCTCGCCGGAACCTTCCTCTTCCTGTACAGCGGCGGCATCAGGACGATAAAGAACTCATTCCTGGGCAGTATGCCCGAGGGGTTGGCCACCGAGGTGAACATCGTCACGCTCCACCCGGTCGAGGCGCTCATCTTCGAGATCAAGTTCTCCGTGTTGCTCGCGGCGGTGTCGGTCGTGCCCCTCGTGGCGTACCTCGCCTGGCCCGCAATCGAGGAACGCGGGTTCTCGGTGGGCAACCGGAACGTCCTGCTCGTGTGGGGCGGGTCCATCGTGCTCGCCCTGGTCGGGGGCACGCTGCTTGGCTTCTTCTACATCGCGCCGACTATCATCTCCGCGCTCGCCCTCGACGGGCTCACGTCGAACATGATCATCGCCTACCGCATCAACAACTTCGGGTGGCTGGTCGTGTTCACGACCATCGGCATCGGGCTTCTCGCGGAGATTCCGGTGACGATGTGGCTGTTCGACCGTGGCGGAATCGTCTCCTACCGGACGTTCCGCGCCCGCTGGCGGGTCGCAGTCCTCGGGTTTTTCCTCCTTGCGTCGGTCCTCTCGCCGAAGGGCGTGTTCACGATGTTCATCTTCGCCATCCCGGCGACGGCCGCCTACGGCGTCGGGCTGGGCCTCCTTGTGGCCACGCACGCAGTCGGTCGCTGAACGGTCCGCTACCTGGTGACTGCGGCGGCGCTACGGGTTCTTCGGCCGGTACACCGGCCGGAGGTCGGTCGCGTCCTTCCCGTAGCCGAGCCAGACGTTGATGGCCGACGCGGCGAAGACGAGATACAGCGGGAACACGAGAACCACCAGATATCCGAGCATGATCAGGTCGGCGACACCCGCGGCGTAGAGGGCTCCGATGGCGGCCAGACCGAGTATCGCCGCCGCCAGCATCCCCGTCCTGAACGCGCTACGTGCCACTGGACCGGGAGTGTTACTGAGACTTCCCATTGTGGGAAGTACGGTCTCTACGTTCTTAAACTCCGCGTCCGGGGCCGTTCGGACGCGCTTGCCACGCCGACCGGGGTGCGCTCGTCGCACCACCCGGGTGCGCGCCGCGCCTCCCGTCGAACCGAGCCAATTAGGGGGCCGACCGCCCTAGGGATAGTGATGACGCACATCGGTTTCGTGGGCGCTGGCGCAGCCACCGCTGCTGCGGCGTTCGTCCTCGGGGACGCCGCCGACGCGACTGTCACCGTCCTGGAGAAGTCCGGCGGGGTCTGTGGCCGTGCGGCCACCCGCCGGCGCGGTGACGTCACCTACGACTACGGCGCGAACTACGTGAAATCCGACGACGACCGCGTCGTCGAACTGCTGACCGGGATACTGGACACCGGGGGCCTCGTGGAGGTGACCGAGCCCATCTACACTTTCGACACCGACGGGACCGTCTCAGAGGGGCGTGACGCCGACGAGCACAAGTGGACCTACGAGCGTGGCCTCACCCAGATAGCCAAGCGGCTGTTCGCCCGGACGGACGCGACCGTCCACCGGAACACGCGCGTTGAACGGCTCCACAGGGCCGACGGCGCCTGGCAGGTCACCGACGCCGACGGCGAGCGCTGGGGTCCCTTCGACGCGCTGGCACTCAATCCGCCGGCGCCACAGACTGCCGACCTGCTCGCTGACGCCGAGTGGGACGCCCCCGTCAGGGACGACCTCCTAGCCGCCGTCCGGGACGTCGAGTACCGGACCATCTGGACCGCCGTCCTCGGCTACCCGTTCGAACTGGACCGGCCCTACTACGCCCTCGTGAACACCGACAAGGCTCACGAGGTGGGATGGATCGCCCGCGAGGAGTGCAAGCGCGGGCACGTCCCCGGGGGGTCCGTCCTAGTCGTGCAGGCCAACCACGGGTGGTCGGTGGCCCACTACGACGACCCGCGCGCCGAGAACGTCGACCGCCTGGCCGGCCTCGCTGCGGACGTGATCGGCGACGGCCGCCTGACCGACCCCGGGTGGACCGACCACCAGGGCTGGCGGTACGCCCTCCCCGAGTCCGGACCCGAGCGAGGCCCCCTCGCGGCAGCCCGGGAACACGGCCTGTACTGTCTGGGCGACTGGGTGACCGGCGAGGCCCGCCTCCACGCCGCGCTCCGGAACGGACTGGAGACCGGCGAGCGGTTGGCGGACGCACTGTGAGACTAACGAACGACTGGCCGACGAGTGACCGCATCCCCGGCCGGCCGAACCATCAGGTCTTTCCCCGGCCGCGACCTCGACCGGGCATGAGCGAACTGACCGCGACGCTGCACACCTCGGAAGGGGACATCGAAATCGAACTCTTCGCGGAGCGGGCACCGAAGACAGTGGAGAACTTCGTCGGCCTGGCGACCGGCGAGCAGACCTGGGAACACCCCGAGACGGGCGAAGAAATCGAGGAGCAGCTGTACGACGACATCTCGGTTCACCGCGTCATCGAGGATTTCATGATCCAGACCGGCGACCCCACCGGCACGGGCCGGGGCGGTCCCGGCTACACGTTCGACGACGAATTCCACCCCGAGTTACGCCACGACTCCGAAGGCGTCGTCTCGATGGCCAACCGCGGCCCCGACACCAACGGCTCTCAGTTCTTCATCACGCTGGCGGCCCAGCCCCACCTCGACGACAAACACGCCGTCTTCGGCGAGGTTATCGACGGGATGGACGTCGTCGAGACCATCGGGAACGTCGAGACCGACAGCAACGACCGGCCGACCTCGCCGGTCACCCTCGAGTCGGTCACGGTTCACGAGTACTGATATCCTCACAGCTCGCTACGTGTCACTCCGGGACCGTCTCGCGATCACGTACCGTTTCGATGCCGGTAATCTCGATGCGGGCGCCACCCGCCTCGCTGTCAGTGATCCGGACCTCCCGGCCGTGTGCGTCGGCGATCTGTTCGACTATCGCCAGGCCGAATCCGGTCCCATCGTTGCGTGTCGAGTGCCCACTCTCGAAGATGTCCTCGCGCTCCTCGGCGGGAATCCCGGCCCCGTCGTCGGCGACATAGAATCCCGTCCCGCCGTCGAGGGTTCCGAGAGTGACTGTGACGTCCTCGCCGCCGTGGGCAACCGCGTTGTGAAACAGGTTCTCCAGCAAACTCCGCAGGCGGTGGCTGTCGGCACGGACGGTCGCGTCGGTCGCTATCTCGACGCGTGCCGCCGCAGTTTCGACGTTCCGCCAGCACCGTTCGGCGAGGTCGCGCAACTTTACCGGCTCCGTCTCGCCCACGGCTTGGCCCTGCCGGGCGAGCTGTAACAGGTCCTCGACGAGTTGTTCCATGCGGTCGAGCGACTGCATGGCTTCTCTGACGTGGTCGTTGTCAGTCTCCTCGGCGGCCATCTCGGGGTGGACGCTGACCACGTTCAGCGGGTTCTGCAGGTCGTGGCTGACGACGCCCGCGAACTCATCGAGGCGTTCGTTTTGCCGCTCGAGCTCGCGCTCGCGGTGCTTGCGTTCGGTAACCTCCCGGAGTGTCGCGAGTATCCCGTCGATGGGTTCCTCGTCGAGGAAGTTCTGCGCGCGGCTCTCGACCCACATCCACTCGCCGAACGCCCGTTTGCCGCGGTACTCCGCGCTGGCGATCTCGTCCGGATTCGACAGGAGCTGTTCGAACTGCTCTCGCACTCTGTCTGGTCGTCTTCGTGAATGTACTCGAGTGCGTGATCGCCGGTCAACCGCTGTGGGTCCCACTCCGAGAGCGGTGACACCGGGCTCTGGTACCGAACGGTCATGTCCGCTCAAGCAGCACGAAAAAGTCCGGCGAGTACTCGACGAACCGTTCGTACTGTTCGAGTTCGCGTTCGCGTCGCTTGCGCTCGGAGATGTCGCTGACGACGCAATCGACCGCGTTCGACGCGAGATACCCGAGCGCATCGCCGGGGTCTGTCTTGGTGACGACCTCGAACGACTCCCGCTCGGCTTCGAGTAGCGACTCGACCAGGTCACAGAAGCGTCTCTCGTCGTCGACGTGGAGGATATGGATAGAACGACGAGCAGACATGACGTTATTTTTTCCTTTCTAGCTGAAAAATATATCGGGACCGGCAGAAACGAACCCGGCAGTCGGCCCTGATACTGTCGGCTATAAGCCCGTGAGCAATTCCGACCCCCAGTGGGGTCGGATATCCTCACGTAGTTGTAGCCGACAGTATGACTACCGGAGACTCGCGGGGAGGGCGGTCGGCAGGCGTCGTGGCGACCGGCACTGGCACACGTCGGCGGAACCGAAAGGGACATTCGCCCGCCGGTCGGATGTACGGCCAGGCGAGGGTGGCCGAGCCAGGCCAAAGGCGGCGGGCTTAAGACCCGCTCCCGTAGGGGTCCCTGGGTTCGAATCCCAGCCCTCGCATATGACCGACGAGTCCACAGCAGCCATCGAGCGGGCATTCGAGCACCACGAGGCCTACGAGCGCGAGGGCGACGCCTTCGTCGTCTCCACGACTGCCTTCGACGGGCGCGTGACTGTCGCCGCCGGAGGGGTCTACACGGCCACCGTCCGGGTGCCCACCATCCAGGCGACAACGGTCGACGAGGTAGGCGAGGCTGTCGCTGACGGGTGGTTCGACACCCTGCAGCGGCGTCTCGAAGACGCCCCGAAAGCCACGCGTGCGGACGTCGAACTGGCACGGTTCGATGTGGAACGGGACGGCGAGGACGTCTTCGTCACCTACGGGTTCGAATCGACCGATCCCGACCGCGCTGCCGGGATCGCGAAGACGTTCGTCGAGTACGCCGAAGGGACCTACGTCGAGGGGGTCATCCCGGGCTACGAGTACGAATCGCCGGTGGCGGACCTCCTCGAACGCGCCAGCCAGGGCGAGGGCGGCGGGACGCCGCTGTGAGAACGGCGAGCGAAGCGAGCCGCTACTCCATCGCGATGTAAGTCTGGGTGTCCGCGACGCCCTCGATGTTCTGGATGTGGGTGGCGGCGACGTCCTTGACGGCGGCGGGGGAGTCGACGTCGACGACGGCGATGAGGTCGATGTCGCCGGCGACGATGTGGGCACGCTCGACCCCCTCGACGGCCGCGATCGCGTCCCGGATCGTGTCTGCGTCCCCAGTGTGGGCCTTGACGGTGACGTACGCACGGACCATCGTCAGTCCCCCCCCGCCGTCGCGTGCTCCGTCTCGCCGACAACGACGCTCCGGACGTCACCCAGCTTGTCGAAGGCAGCCAGGATGACCAGCTTGTCGCCCTCCTCGAGCGTGTCGTCGGGATCGGGCACCCGGAGCGACCCGTCGCTCTTGCCGAACGCGAGCAACCGGGACTCGCCCGGGAGTTCGAGTTCCGCGAGGGTGTAGCCCCGGACCGGCGAGGCGCGCGTGACGGTCAACTCGACGAGCTGGAGGTTCCGGGCGATGTCGGCGATAGCGTGGATGTTGCCTCCCAGGAGCGCGTTCTTGGCGACGATGGCCCCGAGCCGCTCGGGGTAGATGACCTC
>PXSU01000059.1 GCA_003022745.1 Halobacteriales archaeon SW_9_67_25 | reverse complement strand
CTGGCCGTCCACGCGGGCGAAGTAGACCTGCCCCAGGCTCGCCCCGCTGATGGCCTCGGTCTCGAAGTCCGCAAAGCGGTCCTCGACAGCCCCGAGTTCCGACTCGAGGACGTCCTTCGCGTCGGTCCAGTCGGCCGGCGGGACGCTATCCTGGAGTTTGGTGAACTCGTCGATGTACTCCGGCGGGAGGATGTCGGGCCGCGTCGAGAGCAACTGCCCCAGTTTGATGAACGTCGGCCCCAGTGTCAACAGCGAGTCCAGCAGCGAGGCCGCGCGCTGGCGGCGCTGTTCGGCCGAGACCGTCCGGGAGCGCCCGAACAGGAGAAAGCGGCGCCGGTCACGCGCGTACGCGACTATGAGCGGGAAGAACTGCCAGGCGACGACGACGAACCGCCAGTACGCACGGAGATTCACCGTTACTCCTGGTCGATGGGAATCGACGTTCCCGGCGTGGCCGACTGTTTCGGCAAGCGGAGTTCGAGAACGCCCCGCTCGACGGAGCCCTCGGCGTCGGCCCCGGTGGCGTCGGGCGGCAGCGGGAGTTCCGCGTCCAGAAAGAGGGCGCGGTCCTCCTCGACGTAGCGGAACTCCGGCGGGACGTCCTTCTCGCGGCGGGCCTCGATGACGAGGCGCCCACCGTCCACGCGAGCGTCGACCGTCCCCGCGGTCGCCCCGGGGAGGTCGACGACGAGCAGGTACGCCTCCTCACCTTCGAGCAGGTCTGCGTAGACGGCGTCGGGCAGGTCTCGTAGCGCGTCACGGAGCGCGGACATGGGAGGCGGTTAGAACCCACTGGCGAAAAACCCCCCGATAGCCGACAGTATCAGTCTGCCGGTGGTTCCGGCGACCCGTCCGGTCCGTCGGGAAGACTGTCCCGCTCTGGCCCCGGCAGGGCGTCGCGGAACCGCTCGAGGATACGCGCCGCCTCCGGGCACTTTCCGGGGCCGAGCGCGCGCACGACTGCCAGGGCACGCCGGGCACGGGTCTGGCGCCACGACTCCTCGCGGTGTTCGTAGGTCCGGATGCCACGCAGGAAATCGACCTTCCGGAACTCGGGCCAGTAGGGGGCAGTGAAGTAGACTGCGGCCTCGTTGCCGTTGGCCTGCCAGGGCAGGAAGTTCGAGGTGCGCTCGTCGCCGCCGGTGCGGACGATGAGGTCGACGTCCCGTGTCGGCCCCTCGTGATGGCCCGCGTGGCGTCCAGCAGTTCCCGCCGGCCGCCGTAGGCCAGCGCGACGTTAAGGGACAGCTCGTCGTACTCGCCGGTCTGCCGGTCGGCGTAGTCGACGGCCTTCCGGACCCGCCCCGGGAGGCGGTCGAGGTTGCCGATCGCACGGATACACACCTCACTCTCGTGGACGCGGTCGGCGTCGGCAAACTCCCGGAGCTTCGCCGCGATGAGGTCGAACAGCTCCTCGCGTTCCTCGGGCGGGCGCTCGAAGTTCTCAGTCGAGAAGGCATAGAGGGTCACTTCCTCGATGCCGAGTTCGTCACACCAGTTCAGCAAAGCCTCCGTCGTATCGGCGCCGGCCCGGTGGCCGTCGGTCGGGTTCGCGCCCTGCCGGTCGGCGTACCGGCGGTTGCCGTCCATGATGACTGCCACGTGCGACGGCGTCTCCGAGAGTTCGGCTTCGAGCATGCGCTCGTAGACACGCGTCGCGAGGCGGCGCAGTCGGGCGGGCATCGTCCGACTCCACACGGTCGCGTGATATGAGTTTTGTGTTTGGCGGGGTCCGGGTGGACCCGGGAAAAAACCCGCAGGCTTTTAATATGGCCGTCGCGTCAACCTACGTGCAATGGCGCAAGGTACGGTCGACTTCTTCAAGGAGTCAGGCGGTTACGGATTCATCGAGGCCGACGACGCGGACGAGGACGTGTTCTTCCACATGGAGGACATCGGCGGCCCCGACCTCGAGGAGGGCCAGGAAGTCGAGTTCGATATCGTGGAAGCGGAGAAGGGACCACGGGCCGAGAACCTCACCCGACTGTAGGTTCTGTCCCGGGACGGCTGACTGTTGGCAGCGAGCGACTGCTCGGTCCGTCCCGCCCGTTCCGGCCGCCCCATACCTACTCCCTCGAAGGCAGGACAGCGCCGGAGTGCGGTTCCACCGCGAGACCCGTCTACGCGCTGAAATTCCCGACAGTGTTTAATAGGATGGTTTCGTAGGACCGCCCTGTAATGTCGGAAGTCTGCTCGACGTGCGGGCTGCCGGAGGAGCTCTGCGTCTGCGAGGACGTCGCCAAGGACTCCCAGGAGATCAGTATCCGCATCGACGAGCGCCGCTACGGCAAAGAGGTAACGATCATCGAGGGGTTCGACCCGAACGAAGTCGACATGGACACCCTGTCCTCGGACCTCAAATCGAAGTTCGCGTGTGGGGGAACAGTCGACGAGGGACAGATCGAGCTCCAGGGCAACCACACCGGCCGCGTCGAGGATTTCCTCCGCGACAAGGGCTTCAACGTCGCCTGACTCCCGTGTCTGCCGTGTCGCCACGACGGCCAGCGGCCGCTACGAGAAGAACCCGCGGAGGTCGTCCCGTTCCGCCTCGTGGAGGTGGTGGCCGACCGCGTCGGTCAGCGCCTCGATGTTGCCCCGCTTTGCCGAGATGGGTGCAATCGTCTCCTGCCACTGTTGCCAGGGCGGGACGAGCCACAGTCTGTCACAGATCGCGTCGAGACGGCCGTCGCGGTCGTCGACTTTGTCCATCTTGTTGACCGCCACCACCGGGGGGATACCGACGTCCCGGAGGAACTGAAAGAGCTCCACGTCGTGGGGCACCTCGTCCGGTCCGGAGTGGCGGTCGATGATGTCCACCGCGGCCTTCCCGTCGAGGACGAGCACCCCCACGAGGATGGCGTCGGCGTTCGCCTCGACGTAGCGGACCACGTCGGTCTTTATCTCCTCGCGGACGGCCTCCGGGACGCCTTCGATGAACCCGAAGCCCGGCAAGTCAGTGAGGACGAAATCCGGACCCGTCCAGTCGTAGTGGTTGGGTTCCTGCGTTACTCCCGGGCGGCGGCCTGCCGGTACGTCGTGACCGGTAATCCGGCGCATCAGGGTCGACTTCCCGACGTTCGACCGGCCCACGAGGACGACTTCGGCGTCCCGGTCCGGTCGTGTCCCGAACATGGCCGTGGATAGGTTCCGGACTGCGATAAGGGTGTCAGTTCTGGGTCGGTCGGCCAGTCGAGTCGGTGCCCGAACGTTTTAACGGCCGCCCGCCGAGTCCGGTGACGTGCGACTGGTCCAGGTCACCATCCCCTCTGGCAAGCGCGAGGCGGCCCTGAAGACTCTCGACGAGGAGGGCGTCGACTACGTCGTCACAGACGAGACCAGCGGTCGCGAGTACGCCGCGGTCGCCTACTTTCCGCTGCCGAGAAACGCCGTCGAGCCGGTGCTGGCCTCGCTCCGGGAGGTGGGACTCGGCGACGAGGCCGTCACGGTGGTCGTCGAGGCCAATACTGTCGTCTCCCGACGGTTCGAGGAACTCCAGGAGCGCTACGCCGAGGAGGAGGACGCCGACCGCATCGCCCGCGAAGAACTCACCGCGGCGGCGGCCGACCTCGCGCCGTCGACGCGGACCTACGTCATCATGACGGTTGTGAGCGCGCTCGTGGCGACGGCAGGGCTGTTACTCGACTCGCCGGCGGTCGTGGTGGGGTCGATGGTTATCGCGCCGCTCGTCGGACCGGCGATGTCCGCGAGCGTCGGAACGGTCGTCAACGACCACGACCTCTTTTCTCGTGGGGTCCGTCTCCAGGCCGCCGGGCTTGTCATCGCGGTGCTCACCGCCGCCGTCTTCGCCCTGGTGGTCAGGTACACACGGCTGATACCGCCTGTCTCCGACGTCACGACGGTCCCGGAGATACGCGAGCGGGTCGCACCCGACTTCCTCTCGCTGGTCGTCGCACTCGGTGCCGGCGCCGCGGGCATCGTCAGCCTCACTTCGGGCGTCTCGACGGCGCTCGTCGGGGTCATGATCGCGGTGGCGCTCATCCCGCCGGCCGCGACGGTCGGCATCGGCATCGCCTGGGGGGCGCCGCTCGTGACGCTCGGGTCGGGCGTGCTGATGCTCGTGAACGTCCTCTCGATCAACCTCGCTGCCCTGGTCGTGCTCTGGTACTCCGGGTATCGCCCCGAACACTGGTTCCGGGAGGGTGACGCCAGGACGGCGACTGCCAAGCGAGTGGCGGTGCTGGTTGTCGCCATCGTCGTGCTCTCGGCGTTTCTCGGCGGGGTGACCTACGACTCCTACACTACGGCGACAACGGCCGAAGACATCAGCGTCGACGCCGAGGCGACCGTGGCTGCCTTCGACAGCACCGTCGACTACGACGTGGCACTGCTCGACGTCCGGGTGGAGCACACCAACACAGTGCTGTTTCGCGAACCCCGGACCGTCGTCGTCCTGGTCGGCGTCCCGCCCGGCCGGTCCGTCACGGGCCTGGCCGGCCGGATCGACGAGCGGGTCGACGAGGCCGCCGGTCGCGACGTCCACACCCAGGTCCAGTACGTCACCACCGAGGAGGCAGAACCGTCGCCGACGCGGCGGGACCGCTCGCTGCTGCTCCCCCGGGTAGAGTGGCCGGGTGATTGTGTAGAATCTGTGGCTGGTACCGACGACACACTGGCTCGCCCCGGAGTTCTCGCCGGCTATCCAGGTGATGTGTTAAGACTCGAAGGGCAGGTCCGGTTCGTGGCCCACCGCCTCGATGGCCGCCGCCAGCACCGTCTTGACGTTCTCGTCCCCAGTGACGCTCATGTAGTACTCGGCCTCGACATCCCGGGAGCGGTCGGCTTTGCTGCAGACTGCTAGCACGGGCACGTCGAAGCGCGCCTCGATGTCGGCGAGCAGTTCCTGCTGTGCCGCCAGCGGATACCCGCAC
>PXSU01000058.1 GCA_003022745.1 Halobacteriales archaeon SW_9_67_25 | reverse complement strand
GTGGCGAGAGGCGGGACCGACCTGGAACCGGGTGCTGCGAGGGGGCCTCGGTCGGACGCGACCGGTCCTCGTCGACGGCGTCCTCTACGTGACGACGTTCGACCGGGACAGGAGTTTGCTGTACGGACTGGACGCGATGAGCGGCGAGACGGTCTCCAGCATCGAGGTCAATGCCAGACTGAGCGGGTACCTGGCTGTAGTCGAGAACACGGTGTATGTCACCGACTACTGGGGCACCTGCTACGCCATCACGGAAGCCTGACGAACCGAGTGGGTGATTCTTCCCACGACCGAGCGCGCGATACCCCCGGTTTTTTGTCACCCGGAGATGACAGCGATGCTATGGCAGAAACCACTCGACGTGAATGGCTCCGTCTCGCCGGGGTCGCATGCGTCGCCGGCGTCGCGGGGTGTAGTTCGTCGGACGACGGAGGGTCCGACGAGGCCAGTGGAGACGACACACCGACTGCCGGCACACCGACGGAAGCAGACCCTGGGAGCGACGACACCCCAGCAGCGAACGAGACCGAGACCGAAACCGGGTCGACGACGCAGGTGAGTGGGTGGCTGATGATGGGGGCCGACCCGGCAAACACGGGGTACGCTCCCGAGGAGACGGGACCCACCGACGATGTTACGACCAGTTGGGTTTTCGAGACTGGCGGGGCTATCGCCTCCGCGCCGGCCGTGGTCGATGACACCGTCTTCGTCGGGAACCGGAACAACACGCTCTTTGCACTCGACGCAGTCGCTGGCGAGCAACAGTGGACCCTCGAAACGGGGGGCGAAATCCACTCCGCACCTGCCGTCGTGGGGGGCACGGCATATGTCGGGAGCTGGGATAATACACTCTACGCACTGGACGCGGAGACGGGCGACCAGCAGTGGACCGTCGAGACGAGTGGCCGCGTCACGTCCTCGCCGGCAGTCGCCGACGGGACTGTGTACGTCGGGAACCACGACAACACGCTGTACGCGGTGGATACAGCGACTGGCGAAAAACAGTGGACCTCTGAGGCGGACGACGAACTGGAAGCCTCGCCGGCAGTCGCCGAGGGGACAGTTTACATCGGCAGCTGGGACAGCAAGGTATACGCGGTGGACGCGAAGACGGGCGACCAGCAGTGGGCCTTCGAGACGGAGGACTGGCTGAACTCCTCGCCGGCGGTGAGTGAGGGAACGGTGTACGTCGGGAGCCACGACGGGAACGTGTACGCGGTGGACGCGGAGACGGGCGACCAGCAGTGGGCCTTCGAGACGGGCAACGACGTCTCGTCGTCGCCGGCAGTGGCCGATGGGACCGTCTACGTCGGGAGCTTCAACAACAATCTGTACGCGCTGGACACTGCCACCGGGGAACAGCAGTGGCGATTCGAAACCGGAGCGAGAGTCAGTGGGTCGCCGGTCGTGGCAGACGGAACTGTCTACACTGGAAGTACAGACGACGGGATATATGCGGTCGATGCCGCCACGGGAGAACAGGCGTGGCGCGTCGAAACCGACGGTGAGCTCAAGGGCTCGCTCGCTATCGCAGACGGACTCGTCTTCGTCGGCAGCCAGGACAACAGACTGTACGCCATCGCCGAGCAATAGCCCACGCGAGAGCAGACCCATGAACGCAAAGAGCGTCATTCTCGGCGGGGCCGGCGTTGTCGGACTCGTAGCGTTTCTCCTCCTCACGCCGGCGATAGAGGTACTCCTGCTGTGGGGTCTCGGGGGACTGCTGTTGCTGGTCGGACTCGGATACTTGCAGACGTACTACACGGTGAGTCGGAGCGAACCGGCTGACCTCCGGACCGTGAACGAAGCCTCGTCGGCGATAGAAATAGCAGGAACTGTCCAACCGCACGCCGAGACAGTCCGGAGTCCGTTCACCGACACCGAATGCCTCTGCTGTGAGTGGAGAGTCGTCCGCGGCGAGCCAGGAGTGACGGAAGAACAGCGCCAGGACGACCGGCAGCTGCGGCGCGGAACCGAGAGCGATACCATCGTTCACATTCGCCGTCGAACAGCGAGTATCGTTGCCTCGGGCGAGGACGTGAATCCGTTTGTCGTCGAGACAGACACCGGAAGCGTACTCGTCGAACCCGAAGGGGCACAACGTGAACTGTCGGAGTCGGCGTGGCTCAGATTCGATCCCGGCGAGTCGACACCGGAGGAGATTGCCGATTTCCTCCGGTCGCAAACGGAACTTGAACCAGACGACGAACAGGTCCGGGTCTACAGCGAGCACCGGATCGACCCGGGTGATGCCGTCCACGTGTACGGTCCCGTCCGCGAGGCGGGCGCGTCGTTCGACCTGCCGAGTGGAACGAAAGCCGTCATCGGGTTCGAAAGTCCCGACGAGGGCACCTTCGTGCTCGGCGAGGACAGCTTCTCGGATCTCGTCGACCAGATCAGATCGGACAACCGGAACAGGTTCGTCGTAACTACCGGGAGTGAAATCGAAGCAGAACGAACCCTGTTGAAAAACGGGTTGCTCTGGTCTGCCGTCGGACTCGCCTTCGCAGGGCTGGGACTGTTCCTCCTCTGATACGGATTGCTGTAGTTCATTACTGGGTCGACCGCAGTACGGCGTGCGGTCGACCTGGAAAATAGCGACAGCAATCCGTATCAGTCGGCCTCGGCGCTCGCGGCCCCGAGATACAGTTCCTTGATTTCGTCGCTCTCTAGGAGTTCCTCGCCGGACCCGACGAAGCGGTTCTCGCCCTGGTCGAGGACGTAGCCCCGGTCGGAGTAGCGCAACGCCTGCCGTGCGTTCTGCTCGACCATCAGCACGGCGGTGCCCTGTTCTTTGATGCGCTGGATGCGCTCGAACATCTCCTCGACGAGGTCCGGCGCCAGCCCGGCAGAGGGCTCGTCGACCAGCAGGATGTCCGGGTCGATCATCAGCCCGGCACCCATCGCGACCATCTGTTGCTGGCCGCCGCTCATCGTCCCGGCTTTCTGGTTCTGTCGCTCCTCGAGGATGGGGAACCGCTCGTAGACCTTCTCGAAGTCAGGCTCGGTGACCTCCTCCTGGACGTACCCGCCCATCTCGAGGTTCTCCCGGACCGTGAGGTTCGGGAAGATGTTGTTGCGCTGGGGGACGTAGCTCGCCCCGACCCGGACGATCTCGTCGGGGCGGTAGTCGGTGACGTCCCTGCCGGCCAGTTCGACCTGCCCCTCCCAGACGTCGATCAGCCCGAAGATAGCCTTCATTAGCGTCGACTTCCCGGCGCCGTTCGGGCCGATGATACAGACCATCTCCTCGGGTTCTATCTCGATGTCGACGCCGTGGACGATCTCGGCCTCGCCGTAGCCCGTCACCAGATCCGTTGCTTCGAGGATTCCCATCGTGACACTCTTTCTCTGACTGCCGATTAAACAGTTTCTATGGCGTTCTCCGGCCAGTCCGGGGAGGCCGCCGGCACGGGGCCGGCGTTCCGGTCTCTCCGGACGTTACTCGCCGCAGTTGTACGTGTCGAGTTGCTCCTGGGTGTACAGCTTGCCCTGGAAGAAGTCCGCCGGGAACTCGTTGAGGGTTTCCGTACTGATCGAGCCGTCTTCTTGGTTCAATTGCAACACCCGGAAGGAGTTGTACGGTTCGTAGAAGCAAGTCAGGTCACAGGACGAGGACGCACCCTGATAGTTGATCTCCTCGCCGTCGTCGAGGAGCCCCTTGGCGCGCTCGAACTCGTCGGGACCGGCCATGATCTCCTCGCCTGGCGGGCGCGAGACCGTCTGGATGTTGTCCGAGATTGCTGTCCCGGTGAACTCGCCGGCAGCGTGCGCGGCGAGCCCGATCAGCATCGTCGCGTCGAACGAGTGGTGAGAGAACGTCGTCGGGTCCTGGTCCATCCGGTCCTGTAGGTTGCTCTCGAAGTATTCGGTAGATGACCCGCTGAGTCGCGTCGTCGTGACGTAGGAGCCGGCGACGATGTCCGACAGACCCTCCAGCACGTCCGGGGCGAACATCGACTCGGACATCACGAGCGTCCCGCCGTAGCCACCGCGGTTCCACTGTTGGAGGATGGACTCACCGTTTGCCGGGTAGACGATCAGGCCGAACACGTCGGGGTCGTCGGCGAAGGCCTGGTCGAGCGCGGAGCTGTAGTCGCTGGTCTGCTTCGCGACCGGCACCGTGGCGGTGACCTCCCCGTCGAAGGACTCTGCTGCCTTCCGGGCCAGTCCCGCACCGTACGGGTTGTCGACGTGCATGAACGCCGCCGTGTCGGCCTCGATGATGTTGTTGAGGGCGCCGGCCATCGCGATGCCCTGTGACCCGTCGTTGGGCGACGTCCGGCCCATGTACTTGCGCCAACCGCTGTCGGTTTCGTCGGTCTCGACCCAGCCCTGCTGGGCGAGTGTCGGGCTCGTCGTCCCGTTGCCCATCTGCATGATCTGGTTGTCCGCGGCGATGGGAGCGAGCGTCGCGCTCACGCCGCTGGACCACGTGCCGACGAACGCCTCGATGTTCTCGTTGCTGATGACTCCTTCGAGCTTCGAAGCCGCCCGCGAGGGCTTCGTCTCGCTGTCCCTGTTGATGGGCTCGAACATCCGGCCGTCGATGATACCACCGGCTTCGTTCATGTCCTCGATGGCCATGTTGAAGCCTGCCTGCTGGCCCGGGCCGAACGCGGCACCGGCGCCGGAGAGCGGACAGAACGACGCCAGCGGGATGGCCTCGCCGCTCATGTCGTCGCCGCCGTCGCCGCCGTCACTGCCACCGTCGCCGCCGTCGCCGCCATCGCCACCGTCGCCACCACAGCCTGCGGCGAGACCGGTGGCCCCGACCGCCGACATCGCGAGATATTTGCGCCGCCTGATACGCGAACCACTCGAACCGGTGTCGTCTTCGTTTCCAGTCATAGGTGTCCTGTGTGGGAGCTGTCGTACCCCGACAGCAGTGGTCGATACCCTACCACGTGTGAGGCTGTAGAAACGGGTCCTTATGTATCTGTCCCCAACGTTCTATTCGTCAATTTTTGCGAGGAAGAATGGCCGGGAACACGTGAGACGCCGGTGGCAGGTAGACGATCCGGGTGTCAAAAACTAATTCGTATCCGAGTATCAAGAAACACGCATCGGTATCAGTCGCGGCTGTGTGGCAGAGGTGCCAGTCGCGCGGGTCACCCGCCGAGGTAGGATTCGAGAACCTGTTCGTCCTGCTGGACCTCCTCGGGCGGGCCCTCGGCCATCTTCTGCCCCTCGGCCATGGCGATTATTTTGTCGCTGAGAGACATGATGACGTCCATCTCGTGTTCGACGATGCAGAAGCCGTAGCCCTCGTCGCGCATCGAGGTGATGGCCTCCATGATCCGGTCGGTTAGTGCGGGGTTGACACCGGCGACCGGTTCGTCGAGCATCACCAGGTCGGGGTCGAGCATCAGCACCCGCCCGAGTTCGAGCAGTTTCCGCTGGCCGCCGCTCAGGTTGCCGGCCTCCTCGTCGCGCAAGTGGTCCAGTTCGAGCAACTCGATTATCTCCTCGGCGCGTTCGCGGAACTGCGCTTCCTCCTCGGCGATGGTGCCACGCCGGACGATGGCGTTGAGTGGTCCCTCGCCGGTCTGGTCTGGCGGTGCCAGCAGCAGGTTCTCCAGCACGGTCATCTCGGTCAACTCGCGGGTGATCTGGAACGTCCTGACCATCCCCTGGCGGGCCAGGCGGAACGGCCGGGAGTGCTTGTAGGCCCCCCGGCGGTTGTTGATGGCGTTCTGGCCGACGTAGAGCCCGACGCCCACAGCAGCGCCCGCCACGGCGCCGCCGGCGAGCACATCCGGTGAGACGCCGTAGGTGACACGCCCGGATGCGGCCCCGATCAGTCCGAGAAAGCCTGCCGACGCACTCGCCCAGACGCCCTGTTCGACGGGCGCGGGACGCATCAGTGTCTGCGTGTCGGTCCCCTTGAAGCGGATGGTGCCGGCGTCGGGTTTGTAGAAGCCGCTGACGAGGTTGAACGTCGTGGTTTTGCCGGCCCCGTTGGGCCCGATGAGGCCGGTCACCTTCCCCGCCTCCAGCTCGAAGGAGACGCCGTCGACGGCAGTGATCCCGCCGAAACTCTTCTGGAGGTTCTCGACCTCCAGGAGCGGTGCGTCGCTCATTCGCTACCAGCCTCCGCTGCGGCCCGCTCGCCCATAAGTCCCTGTGGCCGGTAGTAGAGCAACAACAGGAACAGCACACCCATCACCACGAACCGGAACGCCTGGATGTTCTCCCGCAGGCCGGGCGCGACGAAGCCCGACAGTTGCGTGGTCGCGGTCTGGAACGCCCAGAAGAGGAACGCCCCGACGACCATCGCACGGTTGTTGCCGACGCCACCCAGAAACAGCATCAGCAGCGCGATGAACGTCACCCGCGGCGCGAACATAGTGAACACGAGCACCTGGAAGTGCATCGCCGCCAGCGCACCCGCAAGGCCGGCCAGCGCCGACCCGATGGCCATGCTCATTATCTTGTACATGAAGGGGTCCTTCCCGAGGGAGTTGACCACACGCTCGTCGTTGCGGATTGCCCGCAGGACCCGGCCGAACGGCGAGTCGATTGTCAACTCCGAGAGATACAGCGCGACCAGCAGGAGCGTCCCGAACAGGAACAGTTTGAACCGCGGGTAGCCGATCTCCGGGACGTCGCCTGAAAGTGAGAGCACCCAGACGACGTTGCCGAAGATGGACGAGGCGACCGATGGCCAGTTCGCGGCCGCGACGTCCGAGAGGATCTGGAGGGGAATGTACCAGATGAACCCGAACCACAGCCCCGTGAACAGGCCGTACCCGAACGGTCTGGCCGCAAAGCGCTGCCAGTTGCTGTAGAGGTAGACCGTCACGCCGATGACGACTGCGAACGCGAGACCCGTCAGCGGGACCCACAGCTGGAACGTCTCAAGGAAGAACATGGGTGCCAGCGCTCCCATGTAGGCGGCCCCGAGCGCGAAGGTGGTGAGGTAGTCGACGGCGTCGAACCCGCTGGAGTAGCGGGTGAGCCACACGAACGCCACGAGCCAGGTGAACACCGACACGACGACGGCCCAGGCGAGGAAGCCGTCCTGTGCGGCGAAGGACAGCACGCCGCCGACGACGGCCGCGATGGCGCCAGCGACCAGCGCCCCGCCACGGTAGTTCTCGAACCCTATCAGCCGGTCGGTGCCGAAGGTGACGACCGCGTGGAGGCGGCCGGCGACCGTGACGCCCGGTCCGGTTCCGGCGTCGAACTCGAGTTCCATCGCCCGGCCCAGCGCCCAGGTGCTCCCGGCCCAGATGGCGCCACCCGCGACGGCCATGACGGCGGCGCCGACGGGGGAGCCACCGGTGACCGGGAACAGGTCGATGAGCGGCGGGGTGTACCCCCGGAGGGCGTCCGGACCGTTGACCAGCCAGGACTCGGCCTGCACGATCCGCTGGAAGATCGCCGCGATCCCCAGCACCGTTATCGCCAGGTAGTCCTCCCGGAGCCTGAGTGTCGGGAGTGCGACGAACACGCCGACGACGCCCGCGAGGACCGTCGCGACGAGCACAGCCACGATCCAGGGGAGGTCGAGCCCGACGACGTAGACCGTGTCGGGGCCCCCGGCGTCCGGCTCGATGACCAGCAGCGCCGCGGTGTAGGCTCCGACTAGGTAGAACCCGACGTGGCCGAAATCCAGCAAACCGGTGAAGCCGTACTTGATGTTCATTCCGAGGGCCAGGAGGCCGTAGAACGTCGCGAGCACGCCCAGCGAGATGATGACGTCGGACACTACAGCCATGGTATCATCCCGTGAGACCCTCCGGTTTGGCAATCAACACCAGTATCAGCACCACGAACGCCATCGGGACGCGGTAGGTCGCGTCCAGTCCAGTGGCGAACAGCCCGACCTCCATCGAGAGGCCGACGACGTAGCTGCCGAGCAGGGCACCGTAGATGGTGATGCCACCGAGGATGACGGCGGCGAACATGGGCAACAGGAGGAAAAACCCCAGCGTGATCGTGAGTGCCCCGAACAGGAACCCGAGGGCGGTCCCCCCGATGCCGGCGTAGAGGCCGGCGATGACCCACACGCCCATGGTCACCTGGTCGACGTTGATCCCCCGGACCTGCGCGAGGTCCCGGTTGTCGCTGGTCGCGCGCATCGCCTTCCCGAGTTTCGTCGCCCGCAGGGCGGCGTGCAGCGCGCCCATCATCCCGATGGCCAGCAGGATGATGAACAGCCGGAGGACCGACAGCCGGACGCGGGAATCGACGAGCGCACTCTCCGGGGCGGAGACCGACGCCCCGAGGACGAGTGCCCCGGCGAAGAACGTCGCGAGCGCGAGTATCGTCCCGAGGAGGTACGGACCCAGGATGGCCCGGGTTCCCAGCCGGTAGCGGTAGCCCGCGTACCCGACCGCGAGGCTCGCGAGGAGTACGACCGCAAAAACCGGCCACGACCAGAGGTTGTTGAACAACATCACGTCCTCGGCGGGGTCGGTGATCTGGACCAGCACGCCACTACTGGAGACGTACACGTCGATGAACTTCACGATTGCCACCTTTATCTCGGCGCCGAACACCTCGACGGTCGACTGGATTTCGTAGCTACGGGTCGTCCCTCCGAATATCGTCTGGACCCCGAACCGGAGGACGAACGCCACCGCCAGCGAGACGACGAGCATCATCGCCAGCGAGACGTCGCGCTGGCGGAACTTCCGGAAGACGTACCGCTCCTGGATCGGAGCGAGGGCAGCGAGCACGACGCCCGAAAAGACCATCGCCGCGAGAAACGACGTGGCCCCGAGCGAGGAGACGACACCGACCACCGCTGCCGCGAGCAGGTGAACCACCACGGCGACGGCGTCCGGGGCGTCCACCGGCCACCACGACCCCCGCAACGCCTCACCGCCGCCCAGCGCGTAGAACATACCCAGTGTCGCGCCGGTCCCGAGGACGAAGAGGACGGCCAGGCCCGCGGTGGTCGGTTCCTGAGCCCCTTCCGCCAGGTTGTCCAGCAGGGGAACTGCCCCCGGCGTGTTTATCAGCAATGCGGTGTAAGCACCCATCATGAGCAGGTCGCCGTGTGCGAAGTTGGGCACCTCCGCGATGCTGTAGACCATCGCGAGGCCGATCGCTCCCAGCGCGATCATACTTCCCGTGGTAATACCACTGACGATAGCCTGTAGGAGCGCGGTCTCAGGTGGCAAGTCTACTCGGGGGGAACATTCCCTCCCCTGATAAATGCACCGATGGCGTCAGAATGCTCGCCCGGGAGAGCCGGAGAGAGAGGCGTCACCAGCCGTCGGTGAGGCCCTCCATCAGGCCTCCATCTTCGCGTCGGAGATTTCGAGGGCGGCGTCCAGCGCCTCGATGGCCTCGTCGACGTGGTCCTCGGTGACTGTCAGTGGCGGCGTGACCACGACCGTGTTGACGCTGGTGTAGAAGTACACGCCCTGCTCCAGCGCCTCGGCGCCGACCTCGTCGAGGACGGTCGTCTCGCTGGTCATCTTGTCGCTGCGCTCCTCGAAGGGCACGCGCTCGTCCTCGCTTCGCGTGAGCTCGATGCCCTGGTGGAGCCCGATTCCCCGGCGCTCCCCGACGCTCGGGTGGCGGTCGGCCAGCGATTCGAGTTCGGCTTTCAGGTACTCGCCCATCTCCCGGGCGTTCTCGACCAGGTTCTCCGCCTCGTAGGTTTCGATGGCTGCCAGGCCCGCCGCGCAGGCGACTGGGTGGCCGGAGAAGGTGTGACCCTGATTGAGGAGGTTGTCCTCGAAGTACTCGCCGATCTCCTCGGAGACGGTGGTCGCCGCCAGGGGCTGATACGAGCCCGTCAGCCCCTTTGCCATCGTGATGATGTCCGGCCGGGCGTCGTACAGCGTCGAGGCGAACCACTCGCCGGTCCGGCCGAATCCGGTCATCACCTCGTCACAGATGAGCAGGGCACCGTGGTCGTGTGCGATCTCCTGGAGGCGGGGGAGGTAGTCGTCGGGCGGTGTCAGCACGCCGTTCGAGCCCACGAGCGGTTCGACGAGGACGCCCGCGACCGTGTCACCCTCCAGTTTCAGCATCTCGTCGATGTACTCCAGGCTCTGGTCCGGGTCGAGTGTCGACCCGTAGGCGTACGGGTCGGGGCCTTTCACCATTCCCGGCACTTCGGGCTGGACCTCGGGGCCCTGGACGATCCGGCGCGGGTCACCCGAGGCCGACAGCGACGCGGCGGTCGCCCCGTGGTAGGAGCGGTACCGCGAGAGGATCTTGTGTTTGCCCGTGTAGGCGCGGGCGATCTTGAACGCAACCTCGTTGGCCTCGGTCCCGCTGGTCGAGTAGAAGGTCTTCTTCAGGGACCCGGGCGTGATCTCGGCGAGTTTCTTCGAGAGCCGCGCCCGCGGTTCCGTCGACCACCCGGGATTGACGTAGGGTACCTCCCTGATCTGTTCGGCGACGGCGTCGGCGACCCGCTCGGCGTCGTAGCCGAGGCTGGTACAGACGTACTGGCTGCTGAAATCCAGAAGCGAGTCGCCATCGGCCGTGACGATCCGTGGCCCCTCCGTGTCGACGATCCGGGTCGGATCGAAGTCGCGCTGGCGCGTCCACGTCCCCAGCGTGTACTCCCGGTCGGTGCGCTCGACGTCGTCGAATCGGACCGTCTCGTCCTGTCGAGACATTACATGTACGTTCCGGTCGTACGTTGATTAACCTTTATCCTGTCTACATATCTTTCGATAGACATTCGGAGTATAGCTGTACAGACGAACGTGGTCCCGACTACACCCATTTCCACTGAATATTTTCTTTTAATTACGATATGCTTATGTTTCGCCGGGGCGATGGTAGAACAGACGCGCACAGCCACCGGTTGCGCGGCCAATATCGTCGGCCGGGGAGACAGCGGAAGTGGACGACATCCGGCGATGAGGGGACGGGCGTCGTGCGCCGCTGCTCCGACACCGACGGGACGGTCGATACCGGGGGCTGATCGGAGACCCGGCCCTCATTCCGGGACGCACAATCGTAAACCATATTCGCGACTGTATCCCAGACGAAGCTATGACCGGCGGTGACACACGGCAGTCCAGAGGCGGCGGGACGCACCTCGAACTGGACGTGTGGCACCCCGACTGCTGGACGCTCGAGGTGACCCGGGAGACGGGTGCGGGGTTGATCGCACGGGGACTGTACACTGTCGACGGGACGGTCCAGGCCCGGTTCACCGGCTACGGCGAGACGGAGGCGGCCGTCGACGCACTCGTCGAGTCGGCCCGGGACTCGGCGCTGACCGACACCGTCCACGAACTGGAGACCCACCTCGACGACCAGTTCGTCTCGGTGCCGGGCCAGGCCACCCGGGAACTCATCGTCGAGTACCCCACCGAACGCAGCATCTACGAACCGCTGGTCTCGCGGTCGTTCGTCCCGGGGGCGACGGTCGACATCCGCGACGGCCGCGAGTACTGGGCGGTCGTCATCGACGAGGACCGGGCCGAGATACAGCGGCGCCTCGACGGGGTCCGCGCGGAGATGGACGCCGAGGTGGAGGTGTGCCGGATCATCTCCTCGGCGGGAGTCGGCTCGACCGCCGACCGCACCGGTGACCTCTCCCGCCAGCAGTCGCGCGTGCTCGAACACGCCTTCGAGCACGGGTACTACGAGTGGCCCCGGCAGGTCACCGCGACCGACCTCGCCGCAGACCTCGACATCTCGAAGGCGACCGTCCTCGAACACCTCCGCAAGGCCGAGTCGAAGGTGCTTCGCGCCCACGGCGTCGGCAGGGACTGATACTGACGGCTATACGCCCGTGAGTACTTTCGACCCTCCGTGGGGGCGACTATCTTCACGTCGGTAGAGCCGACAGTACGACTGCCGACCGACCATACGAGGGAGGGGTATAATGCCCGCGAGGGCCAAACGTCGGATATCGACCCAGCATGACGGACGAGTACGACCTCCCGAACGGTGCCGAGCAGAGCAGACGACTCCACGAACAGGCCCTCGATGTCTTCCCCGGTGGTGTCTCGCACAACATCAGACACGCCGAACCCCATCCGCTCTACGTCACCGGGGCCGAGGGGAGTACAATTCGGGACGCCGACGGCAACGAGTACGTCGATTTCTGGATGAACCACATCACGAGCGTGCTGGGCCACGCCCATCCCGACGTGGTGGCAGCGGTCCGCGAGCAGGCCGAGCAGGGGCTCCACTACGGCGCGGTCAACGAGACGGCACTCGAACTGGGCCGGCGGATCCAGGAGTACGTCCCCTCGGCCGAGCGGGTCCGGTTCTGTTCTTCCGGGACCGAGGCGACGATGTACGCGGTCCGACTCGCCCGGGCAGCCACCGGCGGGTTCCGCGTCCTGAAAGCCGAGGGTGGCTGGCACGGCGGCAACACCGACCTCTCGGCGTCGATCCACGCGCCCTTCGAGGAACCCGAGACGGTCGGGCTCCCGCCGGGTGCCCCCGAGCACGTCCACTCGTTTCCGGTCAACGACCGCGAGGCCGTCGACGCGCTGCTGTCGGAATACCGCGAGGAGGTCGCAGCGGTCATCGTCGAGCCGATGCTGCTCGCGGGCGGCGGTATCGAGTGCAAGACAGGGTTCCTCGAACACCTGCGGGACGCCACCGAGGGCCACGGCACCCTGCTGATCTTCGACGAGGTCGTGACCGGCTTCCGTGTCTCGCCGGGCAGCTACCAGGCGCGGGTGGGCGTCACGCCCGACCTGACGACGATGGGGAAGTTCCTCGGGGGCGGCCTCCCGGTGGGCGCACTCGCCGGCCGTGCGGACCTCTTCGAGGCCGCTCGTCCGGATGTCGAGACCGACCGGCCCGTCCTCGCGGGCGGGGGCACCTTCTCGATGAACCCCATGACTGCGACCGCCGGGCTCGCGAGTCTGGACGTCGTCGAGTCCGAACCCGTCTACGAGTACACCGAGTCCCAGGCCGACCGTGTCAGGTCCGAACTGGCGGCGGTCTTCGAGGAGTTGGGGGTCGAGACGACGACACTGGGGACGAGTTCGCTCTTTCTCACCCACTTCCAGCCCGAGCGACCCCTCGAGACGGTGGGCGACGTCGAGACAGCCACCAACCGCGAGGCGCTGTACGAGTTCCACCGCCGCCTGCTCGCCCACGGCTACTACTTCCTGCCGGGCCACATGGGGGCCGTTTC
>PXSU01000057.1 GCA_003022745.1 Halobacteriales archaeon SW_9_67_25 | reverse complement strand
TGCCTCGACGTACTCGGCGGTGTACACCTCTCCTGCCCCCTCGAAGTCGGGGAAATCGGGCACCTCCGCCTGGAGTGGGTGTTCGTAGGTCCAACCGACCATCTCCGCGCCGGACAGTTCCTCGATTACCTCCCACTCGTCGTAGCCGGCCCACTCCGCGACGGCCTCGGCGACCGCCCCGGCGACGTAGATGCGTTCGGTCTCGCCCTCGGCGCCGTGGCCGTTCGTGCCTTCGAGGGCGACGTAGGTGAGATCGGCGTCGACGGCGACGAACGTGTTGGCGACGATTGTCCAGGGCGTCGTGGTCCAGATGACCAGCGAGCCCTCCCGGTCGGAGAGGGGCAGACGGACGTAGATGGAGGGGGCGGGAATCTCCTCGCGTTCGACCTCGTTGTTGGCGATGGCGGTCTCACACCGGGGACACTGGCTGATGGCGCGCTGTCCCTTCTCGACGAGGCCCCGTTCGTGGGCCTGCTTGAAGCCCCACCAGGCGGCCTCCATGTACTCGGGAGCGACCGTCTTGTAGGGGTCGTCCCAGTCCATCCAGACGCCGAAATCCTGGAAGTCCGACTGCAGGCCCGCCAGTTGCTCGTCCGCGAACTCCTTGCAGGCCTCGATGAAGTTGTCCTCGCCGTACTCCAGGATGTCCTTCTTCGAGTCGAAGCCCAGCCGTTCCTCGACGCGGGTCTCGATGGGCAGGCCGTGCATGTCGTAGCCCGGCCGGTCGTAGACGTCGTAGCCACACATCCGGTGATAGCGGATGTAGGCGTCCTTCAGCGTCTTGTTCCAGGTCGTCCCCATGTGGGCCGACCCCGAGGTGTAGGGCGGGCCATCGAGGAAGTAGAAGCGCTCGTTGCCCGCGCGGTGCTGGACCGTCCGCTCGTAGGCGTCGACCGCGTCCCAGTACTCGAAGACGCGGTCCTCGATTTCGTGTGGGTCGTACTGGTCGTCGACCGCACCGAAGCGGTCCGACCCGTCGTGGCTGCTCATACCCGTTCAATCCCGTGCCGGCGTTAAAGGAGAATCGATTGGACGCCCTAGTCGTACTCCTCGTGGACGGCCAGCCCGTCGCTTTCGAGAACGGTGCCCTCGACAGTCGTGTTCCCACCCTTGCGTTCGGCCAGTTCGCTGCAGGCGATGCCGCTCGTCTCCGTTCCCCGGACGCTCGCCAGCTCGATGGCTTCCCGGATGTACGCCTCGTCCGTGCGCATACGGACACATCTCCCGGCAGTCATAGAATGGTTACGCACGACCCTATCAGATAAGCGTCACTCGCCGGGACTGCCCGGGGCGTCGTGTCCGCTCGCCGACCGGCTCCACAGCGGCTATACGCCTCGGGACCCAAGGGAAGCCATGACCGAAAAGGCGACCTTCGGCGGCGGCTGTTTCTGGTGTGTCGAGGCGGCTTTCGAGCGCGTCCGCGGCGTCGAGGCAGTCGTCTCGGGCTATGCCGGCGGCCACGTCGCAGACCCTACTTACGGGCAGGTCTGTTCGGGGACGACCGGTCACGCCGAAGTCGTCCAGGTGGCCTACGACCCCGACGCGATCGACTACGAGGACCTGCTCGAGGTGTTTTTCACCATCCACGACCCCACGACGGAGGACCGCCAGGGCCCCGATGTCGGCTCGCAGTACCGCTCGGGGGTCTACTACCACGACGACGAGCAACGCCGGGCCGTCGAGGCGTACGTGGACCACCTCGAGGCGACCGGCGAGCACGACGGCATCGTCACCGAAATCGCGCCCCTCGATACTTTCTACCGGGCCGAGGAAAAACACCAGAGCTACTACGAAAAACATCCCAATCAGCCCTACTGCCGGATGCAGATTCCACCGAAACTGGAGAAGATCGAAGAGAAACACGCCGACAAACTCGCGGAGTCCTGAACGCGTCCGTGTGCCGTCCTCGCGACTGACTGATGCCTGCCTTCCCCGACCCCGAGACGCGCAACGCCCTCGCCGACGAGTGCCGGCGGTGTCCCGACCTCGTCGAGGCCCGCGAGCACATTTCGTGGGGCAACGGGCCCCTCGATTCGGACCTGGCGGGAGTCGGCGCGCCCGCCGGGTCGGGGCCGGAGCAGTAGATTCAAACGACACGCACGACTGCTCCCGACCATGGAGTCGAGTGCTGGGACGGACCCCGCCGACGTGGCCTCGCTCGTCGTCGTCTGTGGCCTGCCCGGCGTCGGCAAGTCGCGGGTGGCGCGCGCCATCGGCGACTGTCTGCCCGCGACGGTCTACCGGACCGACGAGGTGCGGGCCGACCTCTTCGCGGACCCCACCTACGAGAGAGCCGAGACCGAGCGCGTCTACGCGGAACTCTTGGAGGGGGCGCTCGCCACCGTCGACGCCGGGGGGCGGGCGGTCCTCGATGGGACCTACCGCGAGGAACGGTTCCGCGCGGCGGTGGTGGAGGCGGCTGACGACCGTGGCCTCGACCCGCTCTTTCTGAACGTGGAGTGTGCCCCGGAGGTGGCCCGCGAGCGCATCGCCGCCCGGACCGACGACGCGAGCGACGCCAGCGTCGCGGATTACGAGCGCATCCGCGAGGCGTTCGAGGGGCTCTCGCGGCCCCACGAGACCGTCGACAACTCCGGCGACTGGGAGCAGACCCGAAAGCAAGTGTGTGCCACACTCGGGGTGGAATAGCGATGGATCCCCACCACAAGGCGAGCGGCCTGTGGGGAGTCATCGGCGGTCTCTCTTTTCTGGTGCTGGTCCAGGGGTACGAACTGGCGGTCGGCACCCGTCTCGGCATGACAGTCAAGGCCGGCGTCGCGCTCGTGGTGGCGGCCCTCGCGGCCGTCCTCACGCACCTCGCCCGGCCGCGAATCGATGGGAACGAAAGGTCTTAAGCGCGCCCTCGTGCTACCCTCGATTGGGCCAGGATGGCCGAACGGTAAGGCGCACGCTTGGAGAGCGTGTTCCCTTACGGGATTCTGGGTTCAAATCCCAGTCCTGGCGCTTCTCACAGGAACTCCCGGACGTCGGAGTACCACATGTCGTGTTCGTCGACCCGGCCGATGGCCTCGGCGACGCGGACGGCGATGGCGTGCCAGCACAGTTGTTCGGGGTCGGCGGCGTCGAGGTTGTACTCGGCGTCCTTGCAGGTGCAGCCGTCGTCCTCGACGATGTACTCGTCCTTGTGGCCGACCACGACCGTGAAATCGCGGTACTCCTTGATCCGGCGTTCGCCGACGGCCTCGATGGCGCGCTGGCCCCGCTCGCCGTGGACGGCAACGAGACGGTCGACTCCCTCGGGGGTGAGTTCCCCGGCGGCCTCCAGCACGGCGTACCACTCGTCGACGGCCGTCACGGCCCGGCGTTGGCAAGGGGGCGACAAAAACCTCCCCCTCGCTACTCGTGGGCGTAGGCTTCGAGGGTCTCCCGGCGCACGCGGTCCAGCGCGCTCTCGTTGGTCGCCGCGAGCACGACCGGCGGTGCGACGCCCGCGGCCTCGGCTTCCAGCCAGCGGTCCAGACACAGACACCAGCGGTCCCCCGGTTCCAGCCCCGGAAAGGACAGTTCGGGCCGTGGGGTGACCAGGTCGTTGCCCCGCGCCCTGCTGAACTCGAGGAACTCCGCGGTCACGACCGCACAGATTTCGTGGCGGCCCGCGTCCTCCGGGAGGTGTCGACAGCAGCCGTCCCGGAGGTATCCCGTCGTCGGGTCCTCGCTACAGGCGGCCAGCTCCTCCCCGTAGACGTTGCGTTCGTCGGACTTCTC
>PXSU01000056.1 GCA_003022745.1 Halobacteriales archaeon SW_9_67_25 | reverse complement strand
TTGTACGCCAGGACCCGCTCGTGGCCCTCTCCCTTGTCGACCAGCACGAGTTCGTCGCCGAACAGGTCGGCGTCGTGGGCGTCTCCCACCAGCGGGTTCGTCGCCGAGTCGGGGGCGCCACCGAAGTGTTCGACCCAGACGTACTCTCCCGTTTCGGGGTCGAACTCGCCGACGTCGCTGTGACGGTTGTGGGTGGTCGCGTACAGGAGGTTCCCGCTAGGGAGGGGGTCGACGTCGTAGGCCCACCACTTCCCGTTCGCCGTGGAGTTCTGGATCCACTCGACGGAACCGTCGGGTGCGAACGAGACCAGCAGTGCCGGCTCCTTGAACGCTCCCTCCGAGGTGGTCCGCGTCCCCTGGATGCTCACGACCGTCGAGGCGTCCGGGCGGTCCGCGACGGTCCCGACACAGGCGCCCACCGGTTCGGGCTCCTTGGCGGCGGCCGTTCCGAACCCCGGCGCGGCCGGGCCGGCGGCCGCCAGCGAGACGACGAGCAGGGTCACAAACAGGGTGGCACGCATATTCAGACCCGAACCACGGCGGCGTTATGAACCTTTCAGAACCTGGTGTGGTGTCCGGGAGCCGACGCCGGGCGACCACGCCTCACTGGTACCGGCCACGCCCCTCGATTTCCTGTAGCTGATCGAGCACCGCGTCGACGTCCGGTCCGCTCTCCGCCCCGCGGTAGGCCGTCTCGGCGGCCGACACGAGCCGGTCGGCGTCCTCGGCCGTGCCCGCGAGGCTCCCCCCGAACACGTGGAGGTCCATCGCGTAATCTTCGGGGTCGTCCGTGTAGTAACCGAGCCCGAAGTCCACGAGGAACAGGGCCGGGTCTGCTCCCTCCGCCGGATCGACGCGGACGTTGCGCGTCGTGGGGTCGCCGTGGACGAGGCCGGCGCCGTGGAGCGTCGCCAGGTGGGCCGCGACGGACCGGACCCGCTCGGCGGAGAGGGCGTCCCGGAGGTCACACCGCCCGACGTGCTGGAAGACGAGCCGACCAGCGGCAGGGTCAACGTCGTGGACGACCGGCGTCGGCACGCCAGCACGCCTGGCCTCGCTCGTGAGGCGGACCTCCGCCCGCGTGCGCTCCCGGCGGAGTCGCCCATCCAGGTCGGGGTGGCGGCACTCGCGGGGATTGCGCTCCTTGACGACGCGGTCGCCCTCGAAGGTGACCGTCGCCTCGGCGCCCTGGACCTGATCCGGACCGCCCTCAGCGCGGGAGACGTGGCGGTCGACCGACGATGGGACGTCCCAGGTGACGGGCACTTCGTCGGGCCGAAAGTCGGCGTCGATGCCCGACTCCACGACGGGGACGGTGTCGCCGGCACGGAACATCTTCGCGCCGAGGACAGCGATCATACCGGCGTTGTCCCGGAGAAATCGGTCCTCGGGGGCGAAGAAGTCGGCCCCCCGCTGGGTGCACATCGCCCCGAGCATCTCCCGGAAACGGGCGTTCTGCCCGACGCCGCCACCGAGAACGAGTTCGTCGCTGCCAGTCAGCGAGAGGGCACGCTCGGAGACTTCGGTCAGCATCGCGAACACCGTCTCCTGGAGCGAGAAACAGACGTCCTCGATGGCTTCGCCGTCGTCGTATGCCGCTTTCGCGGCGGACGTGATGCCCGAAAAGGAAAAATCCATCCCCTTGACGACGTAGGGGAGATCGAGATACGCGCCGTCCTCGGCGGCCGCTTCGACCTTCGGGCCGCCAGGGTGGGACCAGCCGACGTGGCGGGTGAACTTGTCGAGGGCGTTGCCGACGCCGGTGTCCATCGTCTCCCCGAGCACGCGGTACCGGCCCGACCGGTAGCCCAGAACGTGGGCGTTCGCGCCGCTGGCGTTCAGACACACTGGCGACGCGAAGCCCGAGCGGTGGCGGCCGATCTCGAGGTGAGCGACCATGTGGTTGACCCCGACGAGGGGCACGTCGAGTCGCTGGGCGAGTGCCCGCCCGGCAGTCCCGGCGATCCGCAGGCAGGGCCCCAGTCCCGGCCCGCGGGAGAAGGCCACGCAGTCGACAGGCGGGCCGTCTCCACCCTCAGCCTGCGCGTCGGCCAGCTCCCGGGCGCGTTCGAGCGCCCGCTCGACGACGGCAGGCAGGTGTTCGGCCATGTGCTCGGCGGCCTCGCGGGGGTGGATGCCGCCGCTCTCGGGCAGGTACGCCTCGGTTTCGATGTCGACGGTGCCGGTCGCGGCGTCGTAGACGGCCCCACTCGCGGCCCAGGCCGTCCCCTCGATACCGAGAACGCGCACGTCATCACCGGGATCGGCTGACATGGCCGACGGCAGGGCGGCGACCGAAAAGACGACTTCGGTCCCGGCGTCACACACCGCAGGATACGCAGGCTTGATATCGGCCGAGCGCGTTGGCACCGGCAGATGCTCCGGGGACGGATGTCCGAGGCGCGCAGGCGGGTCAAAGAGCGCCTGGTCGAGGCGTTCGTCGAGGAGTACACCCCCCGGGAGGTCGCGTTCAGCTTCAGCGTCGGCGTGTTCATCACCGCACTCCCGACTCTGGGGACCGGCCTGTTGCTGTTTCTCGTCCTGGGCTACCTGTTCGAGCGCCTGAGCAAAATCGCGATGTTCGCGTCGGTGATCCCGCTCAATCCCGTGGTGAAGTGGGGATTCTACGCCGCGAGTTTCTCCCTCGGGACGCTCCTGCTGGGCCCGGTCCCGGGCGTCTCCTTCGAGGGCGTCTCCCTGTCGGCTGGGCCGGGCATCCTGGCCCGCCTGTGGCTGGGGAATCTCATCCTGGCGACGGCGTCGGCCGTCGTCGCGTACGTGCTCGCGTTTCGGCTCGTCACCGAGTTCCGCCAGCGGGTCCGCAAGGGCGACGTGCCCGTCATCGACGTGCCGGCCGAGATTGTCCATGAGGACCAGTCGCCGGACGTGGCCCCCAAAGAGTGACAGTACGGGAGTTCCGGATCAGGTCACTTCCACTCTGTGTAGCCACACCTGCCACAGTGCAGACGGTCGCCGTGGTCCGCGAGGAAGGAGTCGCCACACCGGGTGCACTGCTCGCGGTCGGTGGTGCCGTCCTCGTCGTAGAGTTCGTAGCGCGCCATCAGGCCTCCTCCGCTTTCTCGCCGTCGCCGACGGCGATCTTGTTCCGCTCGAGCAGGTAGTCCTGCTCGACGTCCTGGGCGTGGGACGGCGACTCGTAGACCTTCGCGTAGCCGACGGAGGTCCGCATCCCGAACTTCGTGTCCAGTTTGTGGATGACGACCTCTTCGGCGTCCTTGTTGAGCATCGCGGCCAGCGAGTCCCGTACCGACAGCCGGGACGGAGTCGCCTCCTCGTGAGTCACTTCGAACCGGACGTCCGTCCGGTGGAGCATCGGGTTCTCCTCCTCCTTGATGATGTCGATGTTCATGTAATCCACTTTCCCGCTGAACCGCCTAAAAGGATTTCGAACCGGCCAGAGGGGGTGGGCCTCGATGGAACGCAGGGGCCAGACAATGACCGTCTCCGCCGGTGCCGCGTCGACCGGCCACACAGCGGTCGGAGGGCAACCGGTGACGGTCGAAACTATCGGGAGCGCAGGCGAGTACCCATCCTGATCTAGACGAGGCCCAGCATCACCTTGTGCGACCGACCACTTGAATGTTTATCTGGAGGTGAAACCGGGGTTGGACAGGAGTGCCGTTCCGGAGCGAGATGGCACGAACAGCAGCGTCCAGGCAAGTAACGGAACTTTAAAGACTGCGTCAGAGCGAGTTCGGTACAAGGATGCTCGCGCCGTTACAGCTCGTCGACAGTTTCCTGCTCAACTACAACGTCGGCG
>PXSU01000055.1:14126-25945 GCA_003022745.1 Halobacteriales archaeon SW_9_67_25 | reverse complement strand
TGCGCGTCTACGCGGAGGCCGGCAGCGAATCTAGGGTCGGGGAACTCCTCGAGGCCGGCCGCGGGATGGTCGAACCGCTGGTGTGAGGCGTCCATTTATCTATGCCAGGCCCCAACCACGGACCGTCATGACTGACATCGAAATCGAGTTCTGCGTCCCGTGTGGCCTCTACAAGTACGCGACAGAGGTCCAGGACGCGGTCATCGAGGAGTATGGCGAGCGCGTCGACAGCATTCAGCTCACGACGGGTGACGGCGGCGTGTTCAAAATATACGCCGACGGCGACCTCATCTGGAACAAGAGTATCTCGGACGATGGGTTGGACCACGACGAAATCCTCGCTGACATCGACGAGTACGCTGTGCCGTTTCGACTATTTAAAAACGGCGAGAGAAGCAGGAGCGATCAGTCCAGAGGTACCGCGCTGAACAACCGGTGAGTGAGCGACTGATCACGGTTGCAAGTGTGCCGATGCAGTGAGACGACCGCAAGCTACCAGATATGGCATACCCCTTGACCTGGTCCGGATTCTTGCCAAACACCAGCATCCAGCGAGCAAATTCCTCGGCCTTCCGCCGATGGTCGAACAACTGCTTGTCGTTCAGGCACTCTTCTGTTTCCGGTGCCACTGCCCGGAAGGGAATCTCGATTTCCCCGGGCTGAATACTGGTTTCGTGATTGGACCCGTTCATTCGTTCGTTCTCCTGATCTCGTCCTCGAACGGGTCGACGATCATGATCGCGTCGTGGCTCTGCTCGAAGATGCGCCGGAAGCGCCGCCTGCTCTGGCGCAACCGCCGGTCCGCGTAGTAGCGCTCGACGGCGTTCCGGATCCGGTTACAGAGGAGCTCGTACCGCTCGGTGCTGGTCCCCTTCCGCAGGTAGTCGGTGACGCCCGTCGAGATCGCCTCGCTGGCGACCTCCTCGCTTCCCTTGCCGGTGAACAGGATGAACGGCAACTCCGGCCGCTCCGCGGTATCCATTGGTGCTATCTACCTCTCCCGGTGAATAAGGGCTGTTGAGCCTGGCGTAAGTCCCGGACACCGGCCATTATCCCAACACAGATTACAGAAAGTTTGAAGTAATGAAAGTGTGTTTGTACTCTCGATGGACGAGAGACACGAGAGTGCCGCAGGGAGCCCGGATCCCCCCCGCGGTGTCGAGGGCAGACCGGCCGCGACGTCGCCGGGCATCCGGGGTCGAACCGGGCCCGTCGTTTCGGCTGCCGCGGGCGAGGCGCCGCCAGTCGAGGAGGCGCACAGCGAGACAGCGTCGACAGCCACCGGACACGTGTACCTGGTGGGCGCCGGCCCGGGCGACCCGGACCTGCTGACCCGCCGGGCCTGGACGGCCATCGAGGGCGCCGACGCCGTCCTGTACGATTCGTTGACCGGCGGGGCGTTGCTGTCGGAACTGCCCGACGGGGTGACGGCTGTCGACGTCGGCAAGCGACCGCCCGACCCCGTCTCGCAGGCGGAGATCCACGACCGCCTGGTCTCCCGGGCCGGCGGCGGCGAGACCGTCGTCCGGCTGAAGGGTGGCGATCCCACCGTCTTCGGCCGGGGCGGGGAGGAGGCCCAGCACCTGGCCAGCGAAGGTATTCCCTTCGAAATCGTTCCCGGCGTCTCCAGCGTGCTGGCCGCGCCCTCGGCCGCGGGCATTCCGCTGACCCACCGCGACTACGCCTCCAGCGTGACGGTCGTGACCGGCCACGAGGCCCCGGACAAGGCGGACAGCGCCCTCGACTGGGACAGCCTGGCGGCGACGGTCCAGGCCGGCGGGACGCTCGTGGTCCTGATGGGGGTCGCGAAGCTCCCCGACTACGTCGCTCGCCTCCGCGAGGGCGGTGTCGGCCCCAGGACGGGGCTCGCGCTCGTCGAGAAGGCAAGCTGGCCGGCGGAACGCACCGTCACGGCCACGCTCGGGACGGCCGTCGAGACGGCCCGCGAGGCTGACGTGTCCCCGCCCGCAGTCACGGTAATCGGGGACGTCGTCGGGGTCCGGGAACAGGTCGTGGACGCGCTCCGCGAGTGACCAAAACTTATTTGTGAGTGCCTCACAACCACACCGTGTACAAGCGGAGTTGGAATAGTACAATGAAGTTTGCACGCACCGCGGCACACGACCCACACGAATGACGGCGGAGACACTCCTCCTCGTCGGGCGCGCGGCCCCGGGAGCGCGCGAGGTGTACGGGACCCACGCCGAGCGGTTGCGCGAGCGCGGGGCGGCCGGGTCTGTTCGGGTCGCCACCTACGAACACGACCCCCAGCGGGAGTTGTGCGGGACGCTGTCGGAGCTTCCCGCCGGGCGCACCTACGTCGTCCCGATGTGTCTGGCCCACACCCACGAGACCACCGACGCGCTCCCGGCGGCGTTCCCGTCGGTGCCGGGCGATGTCCAGTACTGCGAGCCCATCGGCCGGAGTCCGTCGGTGACCGACGCCATCCTCGACAGGGCCGGCGCGGAGGTGCCAGCCGGCCCGGAGACGTCGCTGGTGCTCGTCGGCTTCGGGAACACGACCGGCAGCTACCACCGCCAGGTGACCGAGTACCACGCAGCCCGCGCCCGCGAACGGAGCGACTACGGCGGCGTCGTCCCCTGCTATCTGACACAGAACCCCGCCGTCGAGTGCGTGCGATACAACGTCCCCACCGAGTCGGCGGTGGCGGTCCCGCTGTTCGTCGCGCCCAGCGCCGCCACGGAGGAGCGCATCCCCGAGAAACTCGAACTCGACCGCGGCGGCATCGCCTACGCCGACGCCCTGGGCACCCACCCGCGGGTGACCGACGCAATCCAGGATCGGTTGCAGACCCGGCGGGTGCTCGCCGAGTCGAAGCCCGATCCGGCCTCCTTCGAGGCTGCCCTCGCGGGAACCGCCAGACCGCTGGCCACCGACGGTGACGGCCAGCCACAGCAGGGTGCCCCGGACAGTTCTGTCAACGAGTCCGAGGACACGCTTTTCTGACTGCCAGGTCGACCGCACGCTGTACTGCGGTCGGTCCGGTACCGAACGACAGCAATCCGTACGACGGTCCCCTCACTCCCGGCGGACGACCAGCACGGACAGATCCGAGAAGGGCGTCCCCTCGCGGCCGCCGCCGGCGTGGGCAGCGAGGGCGTCCAGCCCGAACCGCGAGACCGACTCGTCGTCGTGGGTCAGCCGCTCCATGACGAGCGCGTCGAGGTCAGGGGCGGCACCCGACTCCAGCAGGTCTGCCGCGATGTCGCCGGGCATCCAGTCGAACGGCCGGGGCAAGACGAGGAGGTGCCGGTCGCCGGCCGCGTCGCGGAGTCGTGCCAGGTCGGACGAGACGTCCCCGCTCCTGTGCAGGGTCACGAACGTCGACGCCTCCATCGGCGTCCGCGCGCGACTGGCGGCGACCTGTAGCGAGGAGATGCCTGGCACGACCCGCACCGGCCGGTCGACGGCTCCCTGGACTTTCCCCAGGAACTGGTACCCCGAGTGGTTCGGGTCGCCCATCAGGACCGCCGTCCCCGCCGCGCCCGCCCGGACCCGGTCGGCGAACCGTTCGAGCGTCTCGGCCTCGTTGCGGTACCCGCAGGTCAGCAGGTCGGCGTCGGTCACCCCCGCGATCAGGTCGACGACGGTTTCGAAGCCGACCACGACGTCCGCAGCCTCGATTGCCTGCCGGCCCCGCGGCGTGAGGTCCGCGATAGTCGCGGGGTCCGGCCCGGAATCGAGGTCGTAGTCGCCGCCCTCGCTGCTCATCGTCGCCCGCTCCGGTCGTGGCGCGCCCGGGCGTCGCTCACAGTTCCACCTCGCCGTCGCGGGCGTCGCTGGCGACGTGGACGAGTTCGTTGGTCAGCCCCGCAGCGACCCCGCTCCCGCCGCGTCGGCCGACGTTCGTGACTGCGGGCACGCCGCACTCGCGGGAGACCTCGCGGACCCGCTCGCGGCTCTCGGCGGCCTTCACGAAACCGACTGGCGTCGCCACCACGACGGCGGGCCTGGTGCCGTCCTCGATACAGTCCGCCAGCGCCAGCGCCGCAGTCGGCGCGTTCCCCACCACCGCGATGGCGCCGTCGTAGACGCTCTCGCTGTCGAGTTCGAGCACCGACGCCGCGGTGCGAGTCATCCCCGTCTCGGCCGCGAGGTCGGCGCCGTTGCCGATTGCCTTCCGGACCGGGCAGTCGTGACCCCGGCCGGTGATGCCCGACTTGACCATGGTGATGTCGGTGACGATGGGGCGCTGGTCCAGCACCGCGCGGGCGCCGGCCCGGACGGGGGCGCTCTCGTCGTCGCCGTCGGCGTCGGCCCCGGTAAAGCGCAGCAGGTGCTGGAACTCCGGGTCGCCGGTCGCGTGGACCGCCTTCGCGCGCATCCGGTCGGCCAGCGTCTCCACGTCGACGAGTTCGTGGACCCGGTCCATGCTCGTCTCCGCGATCTCCATGGCGTTCTCGGTGGTGGCGCCGAGGTCGGCGTACTCCTCGAAGTCGGCTGGCTCGCGTCGCTCGTCCGCTCCGCTCTCGCTCGCCTCAGTCGTCATCGGAGCGCACCTCCTCGCGGGCGTCGCCCGCCCGTTCGCCGGGTGCTGTCGAGGCTCGTGCCTCCAGCTGGCCGTCGACACGGAGGTTGAGGTCCTGCAGGCGCTCGCGGGTCGCGTCGTCGGCGTCCCACAGACCACGGTCGATGGCCTCAAGCAGCGTGTCGGTGATGGAGTCGAGCGCCCACGGATTGACGTCTTCGAGCCACTCCTGGCGGTCGGCGTCGAAGGCGTACTTTTCCGCCATGTCTTCCCAGAGGCCGTCACCGATGACGCCCGTCGTGGCGTCCCAGCCCAGCACGACGTCGACCGTCGACGAGAGGTCGCCCGCGCCCTTGTAGCCGTGTTCCTCCATGGAGTCGAGCCACCGGGGGTTGAGCACGCGGGCGCGCATCGCCTTCCGGACTTTTTCCTCGTTGGTGTAGACGTCGACGTTGTCGGGATCCGAGGAGTCCCCGACGTAGGAGGCCGGCTCCGCGCCGGCGATCTCCGACACTGCGGAGATGAACCCGCCGTGGAAGGCGTACCAGTCCGAGGAGTCGAACTCGTCCTGTTCGGCTGTGTCCTCGATTTTCACCGTCGCTTCCACGGAGCCTAGGCGGCGCTCGAAGGCGTCGTGGGCCTCGCTGACCCGACCCCGCGAACCCATCGCGTAGCCGCCCCACTGGACGTACACCTCCGCGAGGTCCCCGCGGTCCTCCCAGTTGCCCTCGTCGACTGCCTTGTTCGTGCCCGCGCCGTACCCGCCGGGCCGGGTCGTGAACACGCGGTCCATCACCGCCTCCCGTGCTTCGTCTACGTCGATGCCCTCCGATTCCGCGAGGTCGGCCGCGTCCTCCTCGACGTGTTTCTTGACGTAGTTCATCTCGGGCGGTTCGTCGAGGTCGACCACGGCGTCGACGGCGTCGTGGATGACGCCCGCCGCGGCGGGGAAGGCGTCCCGGAAGAGACCGGAGACCCGCGTCGTCACGTCGATGCGCGGCCGGCCCAGTTCGTCCAGCGGGATGGGCTCGACGCCGTCGACGCGCCCGGCGTCGGTCCACTGCGGTTCGACGCCGAGCAACGCGAGCACCTGCGCGACCGTCTCACCGCGGGTGCGGACGGTGGGGGTGCCCCACGCGACGACGCCGACCTCCTCGGGGTACTCGCCCGCTTCGCTGTGGTGGCGTTCGGCAACGCCGTCGGCCACCTCTCGGCCGACCTGCCAGGCGCTCTTGGCGGGCACCTTCCGCGGGTCCAGCGTGTAGAAGTTCCGCGCGGTCGGGAGGAGGTCGACGCCGCCGCGCGTGGGTGCGCCGCTCCCGCCCGGCTCGACGTACTCGCCGGCCAGTGCGTCGGCCGTCGTGGGGATCTCCTCGCTTGCACCCTGGACGCGGGGCGCTGCCTCCTCGCAGATGTACGAAAGCACCTCCCGCAGGTCACCGTGGGCGCCCGAACGGGCGCGGGCGTCACCGAGCGGGTCGATGTCCACCACCAGCAGGTTCGTGTTCACCTCGTCGTCGGGGCCGGCTTCGCGCTCCGAGGCCGGGATGTCGAAGTCGTGGGCCGCGAGCGTCTCCACGAGGGAGAGGCTGGTCTCGTAGACGGCGTCGGCGGCCTCGGCGTAGGTCATGCCCAACTCGTCGTCGTAGGCGCCCGGCGAGTCGAGCATCGCGTCGTAGTCGACGCCCAGCACTCCGGCGACGCTCTCGCGCAGGGAGGGCGCACCGGGGTTCTCCAGGCGGGTCAGCGCGACCAGGTACTCGACGAGGCGGTCGTCGGCCGGCGGTTCGCCCATCGTGTGCAACCCCAGCCGGATCTGGGTCGTCTTGACGTCGGTGACGTACTCGTGGACGCGCTCGACCAGTTCCTCGATATCGACCTCCTCACCCCCGATTTCCCCTTCCGCGAGCGTCGTTCCTGCCTCCTCGGGACCTCGGACCTCCGCCTTCTCCTCTATTTCGCCCGCGATGCCGAGTTCGACCGCCAGGTCGAGGTCGTCGACGGCCTCGCGGATGAGGTCTCCGAGGTGGGCGCCGTCGTCGGTCCGGGCGTCCTCCATGCCGGCCTCGCGGTAGCGGTCGGCCAGTTCCTCCAGGTCGGCGAGTTCGTCGTAGGTGCCCGCGTTGGACATGACGGGCGTGAGGTAGTCGACGATGGCCGCATACGAGCGGCGCTTGGCCTGCGTGCCCTCGCCGGGGTTGTTGACGATGTAGGGGTAGACGTTCGGGATGTCGTCTATCAGCTGGTCGGGCGCGCTCTCGCCGTTCAGGCCGACAGTCTTGCCCGGGAGCCACTCCAGGGACCCGTGCGTGCCCAGGTGGACGACGGCGTCGGCGGCGAAGTCGTCGCGCAGCCACTGATAGAAGGCCACGTAGTCGTGGGGGGGCTGCAGGTCCGAGTCGTGATAGACCTTCGAGGGGTCCATCCCGAACCCGCGCGGGGGCTGGACCGTCACGAGGACGTTCCCGAACTCGACGCCGGGGATGGCGAAGGGCCGGTCGGGCGGGTCGCCCCACTCCTCGTGGACGTGCTCCAGGAAGCGCCCGTCCGTGTCGCCAAACCACTCGCGGTACTGGTCCTGACTCACGACGTCGACCGACCGCTCGCGGACGTCCTCGGGTGCGACCCACCGGTCGTCGAGCGTCAATTGGGAGGTCAGCGTCTCGACGAGGGACTGGCCGTCTTCGGGTCGTTTCCCGTTCATATCGTAGCCCCGTCGGGCCAGCTCGTCCAGCAGATTCACGGTGCTCTCGGGGCTGTCCAGGCCGAACGCGGTGCCGATACCGTCGTCGCTGGGCGGGTAGTTGTGGAGGACGACCGCGACGCGCTTCTCGTCGTTGTCGAGGTGGCGCAACCGTGCCCAGTTGACCGCCAGCCGCGCGGCGTGGTCGACCCGGTCCTCGATGGGGAAGTGCTGTTTGGGCGCGCTGCCGATGTCAGCCTCGTCGTCGGTGCGCTCCTTGCCACTGATGGGGTGGGTAATGACGTTGCCGTCGAACTCCGGCAGGGCGACCGACAGCGCGAGTTCGAAGCCCATCACGCCCGTGTCACTCGACTGGTACCGCGAGCGCGAGCGCATCGTCGTCACCGTCTGGATCACCGGCACGCCCAGTCTGTCCAGGAACACGTCCTCGGCCGACTCGCCCTCGTCGCTGGCGGACCGGCCGCGCTCGTCCATCGACAGCGAAAACATGAACGACGAGCACACGGCGTCCACGACGGGCTCGCCGTCCTCCAGGAGCCACTCGTCTGTCACCCACTCGGCGTCCTCCTGGCCGGGCTCGTCGCTGGCCGGGTTACAGAAGATGGGGAGCGCGTCGGCGCCCTGGGCCTCGATTGCCCGGACCTGTGCGTCCACGTAGCGGGTGTTCTCGTGGGTCCAGTGGGACTCGTAGAACCACACCGCGACCGTCGGTTTCTCCGGGTCCAGTTCGGCGCGCAACTCCCCGTAGCTCGCGCCGGGATAGTCGGGGTGGTAGACGCCCTCGGTCGGCAGTGTCACGGGGTCGTCGTACTCCCGACTTCCCTCGCCGTGCTCGTCGACCAGGTAGCGCAGGCAGTTGGCGACGTTTGCCGTCCCGCCCCGCTCTAAGTACTCGTAGACGCGCTCGCGCTCGACCTCCGGTACAGTCGTGTCCTCGAAGGCGAAGGCGTCGCCGGTCGACTTGACGACCAGCGGCACCCCCGCCTCCTGCAGGCGCTCGACCGCCCGGCCGTACCCCGGCATGCTCTCCTCGGAGCCGTGCAGCCAGAACACAACCGCAGTTGCACTCTCGAGTTCGTCGACGAACGCCGCGACGTCCGTTTCGTCGTCGAAGTCGCCCTCCGACCTGACCGTGAGGTCCGCGTCGACGCGTCCTGCAGCGCGCTGTACCGCACCTAGCTCGTTCTCGGTCGCCGTGTAGAGTCCGATCTGTGGCATAAAGTTGTTAAACCTCGATTGTTACTAATACAAGTATGGTTGAATCACGCCGGGTGGAAAAAGCTTCCGGGGGTCTGCCGTTCTCGGCCGTCGTCGGTCAGGACGAGCTGAAGGAGGCGCTACTGGCAGTTGTGGCCGACGACGGCCTCGATGGGCTGTTGATCCGGGGGGAAAAAGGCACGGCGAAGTCGACGGCGGTGCGTGCGCTCGCGAAACTGCTGCCCGAGCAGCGTGCGGTCGCGGACTGTCCGTACGGTTGCCCACCCGGCGAGCCGGGCGGGCAATGTGTGGAATGCAGGGAGCGCAGCGATCCGCCCGTCGAGACGCGGCCGGTGCCGCTGGTGACCCTGCCGCTGGGTGCGACCCGCGAGCGGGTCGTCGGGACGCTCTCGGTCGCGGACGCGCTGGCCGGCGACTACGAGTTCGAACCGGGGCTGCTCGCCCGGGCCAACCGCGGCATCCTCTACGTCGACGAGGTGAACCTGCTCGACGACCACCTCGTGGACGTCATCTTGGACGCCGCAGCCAGCGGAACTAACCGTGTCGAGCGCGACGCCGTCAGCGTCGCCCACCCTGCCCGGTTCACGCTCGTCGGGACCATGAACCCCGAGGAGGGCGAGCTCCGCCCGCAACTACGGGACCGCTTTGCCCTTCAGGCGACCGTCACCGCGTGCGAGGACCTCGAGGACCGCGTGACCATCGTCGAGCGTGCGCTGGGCCGCGACGGGGAATCGACGATTGAGGGCGGCGGTGACGACGCCGACGATGCGGCGGTCCGGGACCGCCTCGTGGCTGCGCGCGAGCGCCTCGACCGCGTGGACCTCCCCCAGGGGCATCTGACGGACATCGCAAAACTCTGCACGGAGGCGGGCGTCGAGGGCCACCGCGGGGACATAGCCACTGCCCGGGCCGCCCGTGCCTTCGCGGCACTCGACGGCCGGGAAACGGTCCTCGGGGCGGACGTCCGGCGCGCAGCCGAACTCGCGTTGCCCCACCGCCTCCGGTCCCGTCCCTTCGAGGATGCACCCGACCCGGAGGACGTTATCGCAGACCACTTCGATGACGGCGAGTCCGACGCCACCGGAGAGTCGTCCGGGGAAGACGACCAGGACGCTGGTGACGGACAGGACGCCGAGGGGTCGGGGGACGACGATTCCGACAATGGGGAAAGCGAGGATGGGTCGGCCGACGGACCGGCACCGCCTCCCGGCGGCGACCCGGCCGACGGCGACCGACGGCCTGCCAGCCAGCCCGAAGCGGGCGGCGGCGAGTCCGACCGACCCGAGGCGAGCGACGCCAGGAGCGAGGACGGAACTGGGAGTGACGATGGTACCGGCAGCGAGGAGGGAACGCCGCTGGTACCGGGCCAGTCCCGGAGTCCGGTTGCGGAGGCCGGCGAGAGCCGTGCACCCGCTCTTGCGGCGCCCGACGCCGACGGCGGGTCCGACGCCCGCCCGGGTTCGCGCGCCCGGACAGAGCCAGCAGTCGGTCAGCGCGGCCCCCGGGTCAGGACCACACGGGCAGAGGGCACGGCGTCCGTCGAGGCCGCCGCGTCGGTCAGGGCGGCCGCGACCCGGGGCTCGGATGCCGTCGAGTCCCGCGACCTGCGGGCGTCGGTACGCGCCGGCGAAACCGGGACGCTCGTGGTCTTCGCCGTCGACGCGAGCGCGTCGATGCGGGCCGCGATGCGGGCCGCGAAGGGCACGGTGCTGGAACTCCTGGAGGACGCCTACCAGCAACGCGACGGGGTGGCCGTCGTCGCCTTCGCCGGCGAGGACGCCGAGGTGTTGCTGCCGCCGACCGACAGCGTCACCCTCGCGGCCCGTCACCTCAAGGACCTCCCGACCGGCGACCGGACGCCCCTGCCGGCCGGGCTGGCGACCGCCGGCGAGGTGCTCGACCGCGCCGACCCCGCGGCCGGAACCGTCGTCCTCGTGACGGACGGCCGGACCAACGCTGCTGCGGACCCGGTCGCGGACCCCCGCGCCGCCGCCCGCGACCTGGCGGCCCGCGAGCCCCACGTGCTCGTCGTCGACGCCGGCGACGGCGACCGTGCCGCCCTCACCGAACTCGTCGTCTCCGAGACCGGCGCCGAGCGGGTCTCGCTGGACGCACTCTCGGCCGAACGCGTCGACGCCGCTGCCGGCCGCGCCCGTGAAAACTAGATTTAGTTCATAGGAAAGTTTTTCAGCTTTGGTTGTATTACTCCAATCGTGATTGCAGAATCGCCAACCGTTTCGGACCGGCTCGCGCAGGCACGACACGAGCTGACGGCCCGCGAGGTGGCAGTCGCGCTCGCACTCGCCGGGGCGCTCGGGTTCGCCTTGCTCGTGATGCAGGAACCGCTCGCCCACGACGCGTTGCACAACTTCCGTCACTCGGCGGGGATCACCTGTCACTGATGATCCGCTCGTACGTCGAACGAGGGCTGCTGGCCGGCTCTGCCGGCGGCCTCGCGTTCGGGCTGTTCGTGGCACTGGTCGGGAACCCGCTCGTGGGCTACGTCGAGGAACTCGGTCACGCCGCCGGGGAGGGACAGCACAGCGGAGCGGCAGCCAGCGAGGCGGCACACCACGCCGGCGAGGGACTACTCCCGGGAGCGGTCACGTCCGCCGTGAGTGTCGGTGGCGGCGTCTTCTGGGGGCTCCTGCTCGGTGCCGTCTTCTTCGGCGTCGTCTACTACTTCCTCGAACCGGCCATCCCGGGCGAGGGCGCGACCAAGCGGTACGTCCTCGCCGGGGCGGGATTCGTGACCGTCTCGGGCGCGCCCTGGCTGGTGTTGCCCCCGCAACCGGCAGGCGTCGAGGCCACACTCCCGACGGAGACGCGGATCCTCTGGTACGGCGGCATGCTGCTTGCCGGTGCAGCGGTCTGCCTGCTCGCCGGCCTCGTGTACCGTCGGCTGTCGCTGCGGGGAGCGCGACGGCCCGTGGCGACGGTCGCGGCGCTCGCGCCCCTCGCCTTGCTCGCGATACCGGTCGTCGCGGCCCCGGCCGCGGGTGCCACCGGCGAGGTGCCGGCCGAGATGGCCCTCGCGTACCGCGGGTTCGTCGTCTTCGGCCAGGCGACGCTGTGGTTCGTCCTGGCGAGCGTCCACGTCTGGCTGGGCGTGCCGACCGGTCGGCTGGCGGGCGAAGCCGGCCACGGCATCGAACGGGCCGCCGACTCGGCGGAGTAATTTTCGGCTGCCGACCTACCGTCGAGCGAGGTGAACGCGGTACGCGCCGCGTTCGGTTCCTTCGTCGTGGTAGACGACCGGTTCCTCGACGGCGGCGACCGCCCGGTCGTCGATGGCTACCGCAGTGGCCACGCCGTCGGTCCCGACGGTCTCGCGGTGTCCCTCCCGGACGTCGAACAGCCGACAGCTGTGGGTATCGGGGTCGCGCAGGCGGAAATTCTGCGCACACG
>PXSU01000055.1:0-14059 GCA_003022745.1 Halobacteriales archaeon SW_9_67_25 | reverse complement strand
CGTCGGTGGCGTACACGTGGTTCGGGTAGGCATAGACAGTCTCGCCCTCGACCGCGCGGGGCGTCGCCAGGTCGGCCCGCCAGCGGACCTCGCCGCCCGCCTCGAGTGCGTACCCGCAGTAGTCGCCGTGGCTCGTGACCACCGCTCCCTCCCCGACGAGCGAGACGTCGCCCACGCGGCGCTGGCCGTCGATTCCGGGGTCCCAGGACCACCGCTCGCACCCCTCGCCAGCGTCGAGGACGACCAGCCCGCGCTGGTGGCCGCCGGGACAGCGGTTGAACGCTACTGCGATCCGCTCGGGGCGGTCCCCGTGGCGTTCGTACCGGCGCGCGGCAGCGTACAGCCGGTCGCCGTCGGTCGCGAGGTCGACGACGAACGGCAGGAAAAAGCGCGTCTCTTTTGCCGGTTTGCCGACGTCTCCGGCAGTCTCGTATCGCCAGCGGAGTACCCCCTGGCGGTCGTAGACGCGGACTGCGCCCGCCGGGCCGCGCTCGCCGACTGCGATGTACGCCGGGCCGACGCTCGCGGAGACGACGCTGGCCTCGCCGTCGGCGTCGGCGTGCCACCGCTCGGCCAGCGTCTCGCGGTCGAACGTCCGGACGGCACCGCCGACGGTGCCGGCGACGACGCACTCGTCGGTCAGCGCGACGGCAGAACGGCGGCCCTGATGGCGCGACCCGGCCGGGTCGACGGCTCCGAGGTCGGCCACGCGACGGTCGAGTGTGCTACGCATGCGTTTCGCGCTTGCGGCCAGTCATCTCAGTCCTCGACCGGGAACAGTTCGTGCAGGAGGTCGTGGGCCTCCCCGTAGCCCTCCAGCAGGGCCTCGCCCTGCCGGGTGAGCGCCGCAACGTCGCGTTCGGCGTCACGGACCGCCACCAGGCGGCCTCGCAGGTAGTCGTACTCGTCCGTTCCGGGGTCGGTCTCGGCGACGTCTTCCTCCAGGTCGACCAGCGCCGCGTCGAGGTGGCGGCCGATTTCGGCGAGCGTCTCCGCGTCGGTCAGTGCCTCGATAGGACCCGAGAGGTCCTCGTCGAGTTCCGCCTCGGCATGCTGGCGGACGCTCTCGTCTTCGGTCCCGAGGACGTTCATCAGTCCGAGTCGCAGTGCTTCGAGTTCTTGACAGGCCATGGGTGTGTGTCGTGTGTCGTGGTACGTGGGTGCGTCGGTTCGGTAATGCGCGCGATACCTGAGTGCTTCGTGCGATGTCGGCATCAGAGCGTCTGATCGACCAGTTCCGAGACGATGCGGCCCCGGTCGAGGTGCGAAGAGACGACTTCCTCGGCGTCCTCCGGCGAGAGGTTGCCGTACCAGACGCCGTCCGGGTAGACCGCGGCGATGGGTCCCTCGCCACACCGGCCGAGACACGACGAGCGCGTAATGCGGGCGTCACACTCATCGGAGTCGCGGGCCGCCTGGCGGAGCCGTTCGAGGACTGCCGGCGCGCCGTCGGCAGCACAGGTCTGGTTGGTACAGACGGCGACGTGGCTCTCGGGGGCGTCGTGGACGTGCGGGTCGTCGTCGACGTTCTCGCGGTCGGCGTGTGTCTCCTGGTGGGTCAGCGCTCGCAACATCGCGCGGGCGCCGCCGACGTCCTCCTCGTAGCCGTCCAGTTCCACCTTGTACTTGCAGGTGTCACAGGACATCTCGACGCTGCCGGTGCGGGCCTCCTGCCAGCGGTCGGCCAGCACGTCAAGCAGCCGCGAGTCGGTCCCGAGCGGGTCACCCGCCGCCGCGTCCACGTAGGGGTACTCGTCGTCGAACTCCGTTGCACCGTCGCGGATGCGCCCCGTCAGGACGCCGTCCCCGAGCATGTAGGGCAAGACGACCACGGCGTCGGGGCGGCGTTTGGCCAGGCCGTGCAGCGTCTCGTCGAGCAGCGGGTCGGTGACGCCGACGAACGTCGCCTCCACGCAATCGAAGTCACGCCCCTCGTAGAGGAGGCGCGCGAGCTTGTGGACGTCCGCGTTGGCGTCGGGGTCGCTCGACCCGCGGGCACAGAGTGCGACTGCCACGTCGTCCGCGACCCGGTCGAGGCCCATCTCCGCCTCGACCGCTGCCGCGCGGTCGTCGAGCAGGTCCAGTATTGCCGGGTGGACCCCCAGGTGGGCCCCGGTGTTGATGGTCAGCCCGGGGTGGTCGGCGCGGGCCCCCTCGACGGCCAGGGGGACGTCGTTTTTGACGTGGCTGGCCGCGAACAACGAGAGCTGGACGACCGTGACCTCCGAGACGGCACCAGCGAGGCCCGCAATCGCGTCCGGGATAGCGGGCGCGGCCAGTTCGAGGAAGGCCGCATCGACCGGCAGGCCGAGCCGCTTCTCGAGCGCGGCCGCGAGATCCCGGACCTGCTCGTTCGACTTCTCGCGGCGCGAGCCGTGCCCGACCAGCAGGATGGCCTCGTCGTCGAGTCGGTCGGCGAGCGTCCCCGGCGCGGCCTCGGTCCCGGTTCCGGTGCCTTCGCCGGTCGCCTCCGTCCCTCCGCGGGCATCCGCGGGACCGCTCCGGCTCATCCCTCCACCTGGACGTTCTCGGCCCGGTCGAGGCTCCGCCGGAGTTTGCGACGGCGGGGCGGCGAGAACAGCCCCGAGCCCTCGCTCCCCTCGTAGAGCCACGGCCCCACCTCCGGGACGGCGCCGTCGTCGAGACCGAACCAGTGCCCGCCCGAGGAAGTCTCGGAGATCGACCCCGCGGGCGCGTCGACCGGGAGGTCCGCGAGCAGTCCCTTGACCCGTTCCAGCAGCCGCCGTCGGTCGTGGACGAACGAGACGCCCACGGAGTCCGAGGAGGATTTGAAACAGACCGTGCCACAGCCCTCCAGAAGCCCGCGAAGTAGTTGTCGGCGATGGTCGTCGAAGACGTCGAGCCGGTAGCCGCCGGGCCCGTCGTCGAGTGGCAGGCCCAGCGAGGCGCTCGCGCGGTCGCCGAGACTGCCCAGAACCTGGACGGTGTAGACATCCTCCTGGCGGGTGATGGCGGTGTCGTGGGCGTACTCGCGCTCGCGGATGCGGTGGTCGACGCACTCGGCACCCGCGATGGCGGCCAGCCGCCGGGCTGCTGTCTCGTCGGCCGTCCTGACGGTCACGCAGTCCGTCGAAACGTCGCCGTCCCCGACGACCCGACCCCAGAAGTAGGCCGTCTCCGGGTGCCGTTCGAGCAAGTCGCGGGGCGAGCCCGTCTCTACCGACATACTGCCTCCTCGCTTCGCTCGTCGGCAGTCTCCGCACCGCTGCTACCCTCGCAGTCTCCCTGCCGGTCGACTTCGTCGTCGGTCTCGGTGACGGCCTCTACTTCTTCGACGGTGATTGCACCGGGTGGACAGGCCGCCGCGGCCTGCCGGGCGTCCGCGATGCGGTCGTCGTCGAGCTCCGCGATCACGCTGTCGTCACCGGTCCGGTAGGTCTCGGCAGCCGCCGTATCGAAATCCGCCAGCCCGTCGTCGCTCTCGACGAACCGGTCGTCCCGGACCAGGCAGGCGAATATGCCCTCGCAGGCGTCTTTGTCGATGGTAACCCGGTACATCAGTAGTCGTACTTGCTCTCGTAGCCCCGCGGGGTGACCATCCGGTCGTCCCACACGTAGGTGTCCCCGGTGCCGACGAGGATCGTCGTTGTCATGTCGATCAGATCCGTCTCGCCCAGTTCTTCCAGGTCCCCGAGTTCGACGATCTCCGTGGCCTCGTCCTCCCGGCCCGCCCCGTGGACGACGCCCACGGGCGTCTCCGGGTCGCGGTGATTGAGGAGAATCTCACAGCACTTCTGGAAGTTCTCGCGCCGTTTCCGGCTCCAGGGGTTGTAGATGGCGATAGTGAACCCTTCTCCGGCGACCGCGTGGAGCCGCGATTCGATCTCTGGCATCGGCGTCAGGTGGTCCGACAGCGAGATCGAGACGGTGTCGTTGACCAGCGGCGCGCCCAGCCGGGCTGCACAGGACTGTGCGGCTGGCACCCCGGGGACGACCTCGAAGTCGACCATCGAGGCCGTGCCGCCCTTGGATTCGAGGATTTCCAGCGCGAGGCCCGCCAGGGCGTAGACGTTCGGGTCGCCGCTGCCGACGATGCCGACGTCGTTGCCCGCCAGGGCGCGGTCGATTGCCTCCTCGGTGCGGGAGACCTCGCCACACATCGGCGTCGAGTAGATGTCGTCGGCGTCCTCGGTAATCTCGTCCGGGATGAGGTCGATGTAGGTCGTGTAGCCGACGATGTGTTCGACCTCCCCGAGGGCAGTCTGTGCGCGCTGGGTCATTCCCTCCGGTTGACCGGGACCGAGGCCCACGGCCACCAGTCGGCCGGGCTCTGCGTCGAAGTCCTCAACCGTCGACCCGACCTCCTTCTCGTCGGTCGAGCTGGCGCCACATTTCGACTCCGTGCTCGCGCCCGCGTCGGCGGTATCGGGCGTCGATGCGCCGCACTTGGATTCTGTGCTCGCGTCGGTGTCAGTGTCTGTGCTCGTGCCTGTACTCGTGTCGGTGTCGGGGGTGGTGTCGGTGCTCATCAGAAGTCCTCCACGTCACGCCCGCCGCGCGGGGTGACGAGAAAGTCGCGGTAATCGTTTGCCCATTCCTCGGTCTCGTGGTTGCCCACGAGGATCGACGTGCCCATGCCGCCGACTTCCTCGTCGTGCTCGGTCGCTTCGCCCAGCGTCGTCAGGGTGAACGTCTCGCCCTCTATGTTGCGGCCGGCGTCGCCGCGGCCGGCGTCGTTGATGATGGCCACGGGCACGTCGTCGGCGCGCTCCTGGCGCAATACCTCGATTGCGCGCTCGTAGTCGCGCCAGCAGTTGTACAGGAAGACGACGAACCCCGAGATGGCCGCGGCCCGGAGTTTCTCCTCGATTTCGGACCAGCCGCGCCACTTATCGGACAACGAGACCGTACAGAAGTCGTTCGAGAGGGGGGCACCGAGGTTCGCAGCGCCGCCAAGCGCCGCGGTGACGCCGGGGACGATCTCGATGGGGACGTCCGTCGCCCCCTCCTCCCGGGCCATCACGAACACGAGGTCGCTCTTGCCGTAGACGTTCGGGTCGCCCCCCGAGACGTGGGCAACGTCCTCGCCGTCCCGTACGCGCTCGAAGGCCTCGCGGGCCAGTTCGACCTGCCGGCCCATCGTCGACCGGACGAGTTCCTGGCGGCTCCCGTCGGGCCGCTCCAGCAGGGTTCCGCCCTCCGAGGTGGTTCCGCCTTCCGCGGCGGTCCCGCCGTCCGCTGTTGCTCCCACCTCGGCGCTCTCGGGCGGGAGTGTGCCGTCCCGGCGGAGGAACTCCTGATAGAGGTTCGACGCGACCACGCAGTCGGCCGTCCGGATGACGTCCTTCGCGCGCTGGGTCATCGCGTGGGGCAACCCGGGGCCGATGCCGACGACGTACAGCGTGCCGTACTCCCCGGGAGTGGGGGTCCCGGATGGCGTCTCGCCCGCCATCCTACCGCCCCACCGCCGCGGTCACGGCCTCGTCGTGGCGTTCTTTCTCGACCAGCAGGTCGTGGTCGCGGCCGCCGGCGATGGCCGACGCCTCCGCGATACCCGGCCAGCCGATGAGTTCCTTCGACCGCGAGGGTGTCGGGCCCTCGAACTCCTCCAGTGTCTCCTTCGAGAAGGAGACGACGCCCACGCCCAGTTCCTCTGCCGCAGCGAGCAGCCCCGCCTCGTCTTCCTTCCGGGTACCCGTGGCGACGAACTCCACGTCGTCGAGGCCGTAGTCGGTACCTTCGAGGGAACGCTTCCAGGCTTCGAGGAACTGCTCTTTCTTCGCGCCCGAGACGCTCCCGGTCCCGAGGACGACCCCGTCGTCGCTGTTGCGTTTGAGCACGGTCACATCGTCACCTACGAGGACGGCCTGCGGGCCGTCCAGTCGCGCGACCGGACCGAGATTCTCGTCCAGCACGGCGAGGTTTGTCGCCACAGTGGAGTCGCCGTTGACGACGTGCGTATCGAGTGCCTTCGCGCGCTCCTCGACGCCCTGCTTGCCAGCCGCCTCCGAGGCCGTGGTCATCGCCGGCACCGCACCCATCGTCGCCAGGTCCCCCGCGACCTGGTTGGCGCCGTGGTGGCCGCCCGTGATGGGGATGGCCCAGGTCAGTTCCTCGTCGACGACACACACCGCAGGGTCGTCCCACTTGTCGTCCAGCAAGGGAGCAGTCTTGCGCATCGCGATGCCCGAGGCCATCAGGCCAACGAAACAGTCGTACTCGCCCCAGTGTTCGGCGAACACCTCGCCGTGGTACTCGATTATGTCGATTGTCTCGTAGCGGTCGCCGATGCCCGTCTTGATCTCCTCGGCGGTGTCTATCTTGCGTTCGAAGGAAATTATCGCTATCTCCTCGGCGACCTCCCCGTCGGAGTCCGGGGTCGAACAGTGGCCGCCACCGCTGTCACCGCCTCCTGTGTCCGTGTTGCCGTCGCTATCGGAGTCTGTACTGCCGTCTGTCGTGGTATTGGTGTCCGTACTCATTTTCAGTCGTCTGCCTCCTGGAGGGCGCCGTCGGTACCGTCCGAATCCGGTCCTCGCGAGGCCCACCCGTCGTAGAGGTACGAGCGGTCGTAGCCCGCCTCCCCGACAGCCTCGCCGATGATGACAAGCGCGGAGGCGCGGTAGCCCGCTGCCTCGATTGCCTCGCCGATGGTGGCGATGGTGCCCTCGATGACGTCCTCGTCGGGCCAGGAGGCGTGGTAGACGACCGTCACCGGCGTCTCGGGGTCGTGGCCCGCCTCCAGCAGGCGGTCCATCGTCTCGCCGACGGCGTGGGTACCGAGGTAGATACAGGTCGTCACGTCGCCCATCCCGACGAACTCGCCGATGTGGTCCTCCTCCGGGTCGAGCGTCTTGCCCCGGGGCCGGGTGAACGCGACGTGGTTGGCGACGCCGTTCAGCGTCAGTTGCGTCCGGAGGGTTGCGCTGGCCGCGAAGGCCGAGGTGACGCCGGGGACGAAGTAGGCGGGCACGCCTTCGCTCGCCAGCGCGTCCATCTGTTCGAGGGCAGCCCCGTAGATGGCGGGGTCGCCGCTGTGTAAGCGGACGACCGTCTCGCCTGCCTCGTAGGCGTCGGCCATGAGCGGGATCAGCTCTTCTAGGTCCTTGCCGATGGAGGAGACGGTCTCGGCGTCGTCACAGTACGCGTCCAGGAGTTCGCTGTTGACCAGCGACCCCGCGTGGACCACGAGGTCGGCAGCCTCGCACAGTTCCCGGCCAGTGACGGTCAGCAGGCCGGGATCGCCCGGCCCGGCACCGACGAACGGTATTCCCTCGGGAGTGTCGCCAGCGGTGAACCTCTGCGGGCGGGTCCCCCGGCGGTCGCGACTCGCCTCGTCGATGGCGTCTTGCGGGTCGGCCCCCGCATTCCCGGCCGGGTCGCTCGACTCGCCGTCTGTCACCGCCACTCACCTCCCTCGGGCGGGTCGTCGCCACACAGGAGACTCTCGGACCGTTCCAGTTCTGCGACCTCGCCGCCCTCGATCTGGCCGCCGTCGGTCGTCGCCGTGGGGGATTGCTCTTCGGCGGCGAACTTCGCGGTCGCCTGGGGTTCGCCGGCTCCGGGTTTCTCTGCGTAGGCCAGCGTGTAGTAGTCCCGGTCCTCGATCTCTTCGGGGTCGTCGGTGACGACCGTCTCGCCCTGTTCCATGTAGAGGCGCCGGCCGTACGTGACCTCGTAGCCGGCCTCGACGAGACCCTCGTGGGTCGCGGGCGCGTCAGTGATCTTGAACAGGACCATCCGGTCGGGGCCGGTCGGGGAGTGGCCGCCCGCGGCCTCCCGCAACGCCAGGCTCGACCCCGAGGGTATTTCGACACCCAGCACGGTGGCGAACGCGGTCACTGCACTCACCCCGGGGACGATCTCTACGTCGATGTCCTCGTGGAACGCGGCCATCGTCCGCCGGAGGTGGCCGAAGGTGGAGTAGACGTTCGGGTCCCCCAGCGTGACGAACGCGACCTCGCCCTCGCGAGCCCGGGGTGCCACCTCGGCGGCGGCCTCCTTCCAGGCCCGGCGGAGTTTCTCCTCGTCCCGTGTCATCGGGAAATCCAGGTCGCCGATCCGCTCCGCGGGGACGTACTCGGTCGCGACCGACCGGGAGAGTCGCCCCGGCGAGTACACGACATCCGCCGATTCGAGCACGCGCTTGCCCCGGACGGTCACCAGTTCCGCCTCGCCGGGGCCGAGCCCGACGCCGTACAGCGTCATCGACTCCCCCCGTCGGTCGCGACATCCCGACTCCCGCCGTCGGCGCCGCCGACAAGCATGTAGACGGGGTTCTCCGAATCGAAACTCGTCGCGCCCGCGAGTTCGTAGCCGTGGCTGACCTGGAACTGCACGACCTCCTGCAAGAGGTCCCGCTCGCGGAAGGCCGCGGTCGCGGCGCCTGCGACTTCCAGCCGGGAGACGTTCATCACGACCCGGTCGACCCCGGTCTCGACGGCGTGGTCGAGGACTGCCTCGTAGTTGCGGCTCCCCCCGAGAAAGAGCGCGTCGGCGTCCTCGGGCAACCCCTCGGGGGCCTCCGCGACCCGGACTTCGACGTCGGCCTGCCCACCAGTCCCGGTCCCCGCCTCCCGACCGCCGCCGTCTGTCGCGGCGCGGGTCACGGGGTCGGTCCGGAGCTCCAGCCCGTTCGCGGCGAGGTTCTGTACGGTCGTCTCAGCCCGAGTGGGCTTGCGTTCGAGAGCGGTCACCCGCCCGGCACGCCGCGCAGCCTCGATGGTCACTGCGCCAGTACAGGAGCCGACCTCCGCGAAGTGGTCCCCGGGCGCGAGGTCGAGCTTCGAAAGCGTCACCGCACGTACCTCCGGCTTCGTCGGCCCCGCCTTCGCGTCGTGTGGCAGTCGCGTCTGTGCCATGCATAATACAAATGCACTATATCGTAAAACAATTTTGGTTGTATTACTGTCGAGCGGCGAAACACTGCCGTCAGCGGCGGCGCTGGCCGTGTGGACGTGATGTACCACTGTTTCGGCAGCTCAATCCACTCTTCCCACGCTTTTCGACGGTTTCGAGGATTTCCACGTCTCCATCCGACAGCGGTTCCAGCGCCATGGGAACAAACTCCGACTGCCCGACACTCCTACTCCATTTTCAGTTTTGCAATCTGACTTTGTCTCTATCCGCCGGAAATGCCGTTTTCGGGGAATCCAGAGAATCAGGGGCAAAGATACTTGAGTTGTCGGTCCACAGGACCGGTAATGGCGGGGAACGTCCAGACCGGAACGGAGTCGGGGGTGCTCCGGAGCAAGCGCGACGCGACGCGCTACCAGATCCTGGTCGGGATCGCGGAGCGCCAGCCGGCGGTGAGCCAGCAGGAGATCGCCGACGAGGTCGGCATCACCTCCCAGGCGGTGAGCAACTACCTCCAGGAACTGGTCAAGCAGGGCCACGTCGAGAAACACGGCCGTGGTCGCTACGAGGTCACCAAGGAGGGCGTCGACTGGCTGATGTCACAGACCGACGCCCTGCGGTCGTTCGTCGACCACGTCTCCGAGGACGTCATCGGCCAGGTCGAAGTCGAGAGCGCCCTGGCGACGGCGCCGATGAGCGAGGGCGACCGCGTCTCGCTGACGATGCGCGACGGCTACCTCCGGGCCACGCCCGGCGACGCCGGCTCGGCAACCGCCGTCGCGATCACGGACGCCGAGGCCGACCACGAGGTCGGCGTCACCGACTTCGAGGGGGTCGTCGACTACGACCTCGGGGCGGTGACCGTGGTCCCGGCCCCGACCGTCCGCAACGGCGGTAGTGCCACCGTCGGCGCCGGCAGGGTCGCCCAGCTGGCTGCCGACCACGACCTGATCGCCGTCAGCGGGACCGAGGCCGCCGCGGTCGCCCGGGAGGCCAACCTCGACCCCGACCTCCGGTTTGGCACCGCCGAGGGCGTTCGCGAGGCGGCCACAAAAGGCCTGGATGTCCTCTTGCTCGTCGTCGCGGACGCCCTCTCGGCACACACTGACACGCTCCAGGACGGTTCCATCACCTACGAAGTCGTCGACGCGTCCGTGGACTAGCCTCACTCGGGTGCGAGAGCGTCCAGCGTCTGTACCATCTCCTCGCGTTCGGCCACCCGGGGAAAACCGACCGACACCGCGTCGACGCCGTCGATGTCCGCAAAGCGGGCGATGCGGTCCCGGCACTCCCCGGGGTGGCCCGCAACCGCGAGCGCGTCCAGCAGGTCGTCGCCGATGGCATCGATTGCGGCCTCGCGCTCGCCGTTCGCCCAGTGGGTCGCCACCGCCGTCGCCGTCGCCTCGTAGCCCTGCCGGGCGAGCGCGTCGCGGTAGAAGGTTCCCATCGCGCCGACGTAGAAAGCTATCAGTTCCCGGGCCAGGTAGCGCGCCCGCTCCCGGTCGTCGAGTGCACAGCAGGTCAGCATGACCGTCACGCGCCCGTCGCCGGGGTCCCGGTCGCCCAGCTGTGCCCCCCGCCGGAAGTCCTCGAGCCGGTCTACCAGCCCCTCCCTGGTCAACACGAGGGCGTGCCAGCCGTTCCCGAACCGGCCGGCGAGCTCGACCGCCGTCGGACCGATACCGGCCGCGTCTATCGGCGGCGGGTCCGGCGGGCCGTGGCGCAACCGAAACCCCGAGAGCTGGAAGTACTCGCCGTCGTACTCGACGGTCTCGCCCGCGAGAGTCTGTCGGACCACTTCGATTGCCTCCCGGGTCCGCCGGAGGGGGTTCCCGTAGTCGACGCCGTGCCAGCCCTCGACGAGAATCGGGCCACTCGGCCCGACCCCCAGCCGGAGGCGTCCGCCAGAGACCTCCTGGAGCGTCGCGGCCGTCTGCCCGATCAGCACCGGCGAGCGCGAGTAGACGTTCGTGACGGAGGTACCGATCCCGACCCGGTCTGTGGCACGGGCGATTGTCGCCAGGACGGTCACGGCGTCCCGGCCCCAGGTCTCGGGCAGCCAGACGCGGTCGTAACCGGCCCGTTCGGCCCGGTCGGCCAGCGAGACGACGTCCTCGAGAGCAGGCTGGGCAGCCACCGGCAAGAAGAGGTCCCGGTCCGCGCGTGCCATGTCCGCACCACTCGCCGGGGTGGTATAAATCCGTGTCCCGAGCCGTCGCCGGTCCGCGTGTCACCCCGGGCTGGTCGACCGGTCGGTCCGGAGGGGGCCACGATGCCCGCGACGCCCGCTCCGAGCGTCGCGAACACGAGCGGGTAGGCAAGCCCGAAAAGCAGTGCGTCCTCAACCGGGAGCCGGGCTAGTCCCCCGAACACCGACTGCGAGGTGAACACGACCGTGCCCGCGACCATCGCGACCGCGTAGCCCGCCGCAACCGCGACGATAGCTGCGCCGACACGCACCGGATCGTCGGTCCGCCTGACGGGGCGGGACGCGACGCCGAGGCCGGTGGCCAGTAACACGAGGACGTTGTGGGCACTGTAGAAGACGAACCCGAGCTGGTTCAGCACCGACGTGATACTCCCCCCGGTCGAACTCGGACCGACGACGGTGACGAGCAGTGTCAGCACGTACCCGGCGAGGGACACCCCGACCCCGGCGAGTACAAGCCGCGCCCACGGGAGGTCATCGAGGCGCTCGGCGATCTCGTCGGCGGCAACGGCGTCCGATACGGTTTCACTCCCCCGGGTCGAAATCGAGGGCGGCGGAGTTGATGCAGTAGCGCTTCCCGGTCGGTTCCGGGCCGTCGTCGAAGACGTGCCCGAGGTGGCCTTCACAGGTCCCACAGACGACCTCGGTCCGGCGCATCCCGTGGCTCGTGTCCACCCGGGTCTCGATGTGTCCCTCCCGGTAGACGTCGTAGAAACTCGGCCAGCCGCTCCCGGAGTCGAACTTCTCCCCGGAGTGGAACAGCTCGGCGCCACAGCCCGCACACCGGAAGAGGCCGTCGTCTTTCACGTCCAGCAGGTCGCCGCTGAACCTGGGTTCGGTGCCGGCCTCCCGCAGGACGCGGTACTCCTCCTCGGTGAGTATCTCCTGCCACTCCTCGTCGTCCTCGGGGACATCTTCCGTCTCTGCAGTCTCCTCGGTCTCGCTCATAGCCCCAGTAGGGGCCGGAGGTATAAATACGGCACCGAAACGGTTACTCGCCGCCCGTTGGGGCGTACCGCGGTCCCAGCAACGTGGGGACCGCCACGAGTGCGAACGCCCAGACGAACGCCGCGATGGAGAGCGTGACCGCCGCCTGTGTGCCGGCCCTGGCCGCCGCGAGGGCCGTCAGCACCGTCATCGCCAGTGCGTAGAGTACCATCAGGCCCACGACAAACTGGAGGTACAGCGGAAACGACCGGAACAGGCTCCAGTCCAAGAGTTTGATCGAGTGTGACACGCCTGAAGTTAGGACCGCGCCCGTATGTATCCTCTACCCAAACAGTTTCGAGGTCCCGACAGGTCCGGCCCGGGCGTTCCCACGCTCGGTGGGGCCCGACGACCACGACCACCGGCGGACTCCCCGCAGGTCCCCCAGGCCGGGATTTCCGCAGGCCTGCACAGGTGTGTCGGCCGTCCGCCGAACCCGGCGGGGAGCGGACACATCCGGTGCGGTCGTGGTACGACCGTCCACCTGGGCGCGTTCAGTGGTAGTGTTCTGGCGCGGGAGGGGTCTGTCGCCGGGACTGACACGGCGAACGGAAGTTCCCTTCGCGTGACAGAAATCACGGGAGACAGACAGGTTCAAGCCGGGCGCGGGTCAGCGTCCGGGAGTGACCGCAGTCGAAGATTCCGTCAGTCGGGCAGCCGGAGGGAGATGGACCCGGTGGACGGTCGTCGCCGGTGCGAGCCTCGTCTCGGCGTCGCTCGCGGCCTACGAAATCGCGCCTGCGAGCGTGACGCGGCTGGTGCGCGAGACGCTCGGCATCGGTGCGAGCGGGGCCGGGCTCCTCGTGAGCATCATGTTCGGCGCGGCAGTCCTCACGAGCCTCCCCGTGGGTGCCGCCCTCGACCGGACCGACTCCCGGGTCGCTATCGCGCTCGCCGTGGGCACGCTGCTCGCGGTCGGCGTCCTGGGGTGGGCCGCCGCCGGTCGCGGGTCCTTCGCCGGCGTGCTGGCCTCGCGGTTCGTCGGGGGAATCGCCTACGTGGTGGTCTGGAACGCGGGCATCGACATCGTGACCGAGGCGGTCCCTCCCGACCGGCGCGCGACCGCAGTCGGGGTGTTCACCGCCAGCGGCCCCGTCGGGTTCGCCCTCGGCCAGAGCACCGGTCCGGTCGTCGCCACACAGTTCGGGTGGCCAGCCGTGCTCGTCGTATTCAACGCGCTCGCAGTCCTCGGCCTCGCGCTGTTCTGGCCGGCGAGCCGCGGCCTCGGCCGCGTCCAGAGCGGCGGGCCGCCCTCGCTCGCGGAGTTCGGGACCGTCTTCCGGAACCGCGGCGTCTGGCTCGTCGCCGGCCTGGGGTTTCTGGCCTACTCGCTGTACCTGACCGTCAACACCTGGGCGCCCTCCTTCCTCGCAGAGGAGGTGGGCATGTCGCTGGCTGCGAGCGGCCTGCTGGCCGCGCTGTTCCCCGCGGTCGGCGTCCTGGCACGGATTTCGGGCGGTGCGCTCTCGGATTTCCTCTTCCGTGGTCGCCGCCGGCCGGTCGTGCTCGTCTCCTTCCTCGTCGCCACACCCTTCGTCGCCAGTTTCGCCCTCTCGCGGTCGGTGGTAGTGCTCGTGATCGCGCTGCTCGGTGCGGGTTTTGCCATCCAGTTGACGCTCGGGCTCTCTTTCGCGTACGTCCGCGAACTCGTCTCCGGACGGGTCGCGGCCACCGCGGTGGCCTTCCAGACCAGCGTCGGGCTCGGCGGCGCGTTCGTGGCACCCATCGTCGCGGGATGGGTCATCGACGCGAGTGGCTACCGTACCACGTTCCTGCTGGCGGCTCTCCTCGCGATCGCCGGCGTCGGTCTCGCGTGGGTCGCACCCGAGCCGGACTGATTCCGAAGGTGTTTTCGCCCCGCTCGTCCAGGGTGGGATATGATCACGTCATCGGGCCCCCGCTACGCCAGGCCGGGCGAGAAACACCGAGCCGGGGAGGACGCATGACCATATTCAAGCAAATCGTCGACGAGGAGTACGTCACGGTTGCCGAAACGAAGGAGATACTGGCGGACATCGAGGCCGAGCGCGCCGACGACGAGGACCG
>PXSU01000054.1 GCA_003022745.1 Halobacteriales archaeon SW_9_67_25 | reverse complement strand
ATGACCTTGTCGTCCTGTTCGCCGTCGTCGTCCATCCGCATCAGCGCGACCGGGCGGGCCTCGATGACACAGCCGGGGAACGTCTGGTCTTCGACCAGCACCATGACGTCGAACGGGTCGCCGTCGTCGTAGTACGACCGCGGGATGAATCCGTAATCGGAAGGATAGTGGACGTTGCTGTGCAACACCCTGTCGAGTACCACGCCGGGAATGTCCTTCTCGTACTCGTACTTGTTGCGCTCGCCTTTCAGACACTCGATTACGGCGTAGATAACCTCGGGCGGGTTCGGTCCGGTTTCGAGGTCTTGCCAGAAATCGGTCATCGTACCTGGGGTGAGCGATGCGGCCAAAAACTACTTTCGGTCTCGCTACAGACGATACAAAGAGACGGTCAAAACGAGCCCGAGCCGTCGCGTGCGGAATACATATATTACTTATATTTAATGCCAGCTGTCCCGAAATCGAATCCGAGAACCCGCCACACCGTCTCCCGGATTTGCCAAAGGTTAAATACGTCGGTAACGTCATTTTAGGTATGTCAGAGGCACAAACAGTTGCCGAGACGCCAGGCATCGCACGAGAATTAACAGCGTTTCAGCGGAACATCCTCACGATACTTGCCGAGGAGCCTCGTTACGGCCTCGCAATCAAGCGCGAACTGGAGACGTACTACGACGACGACGTCAACCACGGCCGGCTGTACCCCAATCTCGACGACCTCGTCGACATGGGGCTGGTAGAGAAGGGCGAACTCGACAAACGAACCAACCAGTACGCACTGACCGAGGACGGATACCAGGCACTGCTCGACCAGCTCGCGTGGTCGTTCGACAAGCTCATCGTGGATTCGGACCGGGCCGACGACATCGAGGACCTCCTCGCCCAATTCCGGTAAGGTACCCGACGGCACTATTTCATCCCGGGTCGCGGCTGCGCTCAACTGTTTTCGACCAGGTCGACGACCAGGTCGACGGACTCGTCGACGACCGTTTTCTGGTCCTCGCTCGGGAACGCGTTCCGGACAAAAAACTCCTCGCGGAACTCCCTGCGCTCCTCCGCGGTGAGGTCTTCGACCGGTTTTGCGTAGTGGTTGCTCGCAAACGCGGCGAGCGCCCGCGCGTTTTCCCCGTGGGTCCCGCCGTGTTCCGCCGCGATCGTCTCCGCGACCTCGTGGTTGTGTTCTGCGATAGTCTCCCACTCCGCTGTCTCGCCGGGTCCCTCCAGCGGGCGTTCGACACCGCGGTCCACGTCGTCGACCCGGTCGGGATGGACCGTTCCCTCCCTGACCCACCCCGAGGGGTAGCACACGAGCGTGTCCCGACCGTCCTCCCGGACGCGGCCCTCGAACCCGTAGGAGTCAAGGAGACTGTCGCGTTCCTCCCGGTAGGCCCGTGCCTCGTTCTCGTCGACAGCCTGTCGCGCCATCCGGGTCAGCCGTTCGGCCTCGTCGACGACCGCTTCGGGCAGGTCGCTCTCCGCTCCATCAGTTCCGGACATCGTCCAGCGCCTCGTTTGCCAGTTCGTCCGCGCGGGCGTTTATTTCCCGCGGTACGTGCGAGAGCGACCACTGCTCGAAGGAATCGAGCAGTTCACGGGCACGCACGCGGTACTCGCGGAGTCCCGGGTCGGAGACGTCGTACTCCCCGCGGACCTGCTTGACGACCAGTTCGGAGTCCCCGCGGACGTCCACCTCCTCGAATCCGTGGCCGGCTGCCACCTCCAGCGCGTGTACCAGCGCCTCGTACTCGGCCCGGTTGTTGGTCGTCTCGCCGACGCGCTTGCCGCCCTCGGCGACGATACCGTCCGCGGTGACGATGACCCAGCCGACGGCTGCCGGCCCGGGATTGCCGCGGGCGGCGCCGTCGAAGTAGACGTGGGCGCGTCCCCCGCTATCCCGGAGCAGTGCTTCGATTCGGCCGGTTTTTTCGCCCTGGACGACGACCTTCCCGTCGTATGCCACCGCGGTCGCGCCCCCGTACTCGGCCCGCCATCGCTCGTGGTCGGTATTGCCACCGTGGATGTCGGCACCGGCCTCGGCCAGGCGCTCGCGGGCCCGTTCGACGTCGCACTCAAAAACCGGCATTCGACGCTTACCTCACCGTTCCACGTACATATATTTTCGTTCTGATAGGCGTTGGCACGCAGGCGTCATCGCCACGTCTTGCGGTCGTTAGCCGTTCCGTTGGCAGCGATAGAACAGAAGCCAAAAGATTTTTGTCCAAGGGTTTAAGGGTGTCCCTCCTACTACTAAAAAAATGCGATGACACGGTCCAGCCGTCAGCGCGAGCGCGAGCGCGAGTCCGAAACTGAACCCGAACAAGGGGAGGATGTCCGTGATTGTCCTGAATGTGGCTCCGAGAACCTGATCAAGAGTTCGGACCGGGGAGAACTGATCTGTGACGACTGCGGTCTCGTCGTCGAGGAGGGGAACATCGACCCGGGACCGGAGTGGCGCGCGTTCAACCACCAGGAACGCCAGGAGAAATCGCGCGTCGGCGCGCCGACCACCCAGACGATGCACGACAAGGGGCTGACCACCACCATCGACTGGAAGGACAAGGACGCCTACGGGCGGTCGATCTCCTCGAAAAAGCGCAGCCAGATGCACCGACTGCGCAAGTGGCAGGAACGCATCCGAACCAAGGACGCCGGCGAACGCAATCTCCAGTTTGCCCTCTCCGAGATCGACCGGATGGCCTCCGCGCTCGGGGTCCCGCGGTCGGTACGGGAGGTCGCAAGCGTCATCTACCGGCGGGCGCTCAAGGAGGACCTCATCCGGGGTCGCTCTATCGAGGGGGTCGCGACCAGCGCCCTCTATGCGGCCTGCAGGAAGGAGGGCATTCCCCGGAGCCTCGAAGAGATTTCGGACGTCTCCCGGGTCGAGCGGAAGGAGATCGGACGCACCTACCGGTACATCTCCCAGGAACTGGGCCTCGAGATGGAACCGGTCGACCCCAAGAAGTACGTCCCGCGCTTCTGTTCCGAACTCCACCTCTCCGAGGAAGTACAGACCAAGGCAAACGAGATAATCGAGACGACGGCCGAGGAGGGGTTGCTCTCGGGCAAGTCCCCCACCGGCTACGCGGCCGCCGCCATCTACGCCGCCTCACTGCTCTGTAACGAGAAGAAAACACAGCGCGAGGTCGCAGACGTCGCGCAGGTGACCGAGGTCACGATCCGGAACCGCTACCAGGAACAGATCGAGGCGATGGGCATCCACAGCTAGCTCTTTTTCGGGCCCGAACCTTATCCGACAGGACGGTACCAGCCCCGGGTGTGCGGTGAGAACTGCCCCGGCGCGGTTGGGGTCGTGCGACGCGACGCGCCGGGTTCCGGGAGCGTCGCCTGTCAGTCAGATTGATACGGGCCACCGACCAAACACCGGGTAGATGCGCCTCGAGGAGTTCATCGAGGGGTTCGAGCGCGACGAGGCCGCCGAGCGGCGCCGCCTGGCCCGGGAGAAGTCCTACGCCATCACGGACCACCTCGACGAGGTCGAACGCCAGTTCGAGCAGGTCGTCCAGGGGGACTCGCTGTTCGGCTCGACCTCCCCGGAAATCTTCGTCGGGCGCTCGAACTATCCCGAGGTGTCGACGGGGCTGCTCTCGCCGATGGACCACGGGGCCGACCCGACCGACTTCGCGACCAGTGGCGAGTGGTACCGCCGGGGACTGGACATCGACGACGTGCTCCAGCGCCGGACGGGTCTGCTCAACTCCACGCGTTCCTCGGAGGTGAACGTCGAGGACGTCTGGGACGGGTTCGTGGGCGTCCAGCGCGAGGTCGCCATCGCGGACCATCCCGTCGACGTGGAGGTCGGTCTCGGCGGCAGTCCCGACCTGGACCTCTCGCT
>PXSU01000053.1 GCA_003022745.1 Halobacteriales archaeon SW_9_67_25 | reverse complement strand
GCCGGCCGATCCGACGACGCCAACCGACACGCCGCCGGGGAACCCGCGGTCCGATCCGGAGTTCCACGAGGGGTTCGAGGACGGCCCGGGCGACTGGCAGGGCGACACCGGGGCACTCGAACAGGCGACCGATGCGGCGCGAGGGTCCCGGGCCGTTCGGATCGGTTCCGGAAACATCCATCTCGAACTGACCATCCCGGAGACATCCCGCGAGACGTACTCGTTGTGGTGGAAGGTATCCACACAATCGGCGGGGCTTGCAGTCACGTTCGACGCCGGCGGGCGAGCCCTGTTCGGGATGGAGCTGCGGGAGGGAGTGGACGGTCCCGAACTGGTCGTCAATCAGGAGTCCGCGGCGGCGAGTGACCTGCTGTACGCGAGGGTCCGGACCGACACCTGGTACAACCTGACGTTCACCGACGTCGACTTCGGGCGAGCGGAGTTCGAGGCGGCGCTGTTCGACGCCGGGGACCTCGAACTCACCCGGACGCGACAGTCCTTCGCCGGTGACGGAGACGCCGTCTCGGGGCTGTCGGTCGAGCGGACCGGCGACGGACCGGTCTTTCTCGACGACGTGCGGGTCGCCTGATACTGGCGGCTACAAGCCCGTGAGTAATTTCGACCCCCCGTGGGGTCGAATATCTTCACGTAGTTATAGCCGTCAGTATGACGACACCACACGCCCGGCAGCCGGAAGGCGAACGCCCGGGTTACCGATGGCCGACAGCCAGTCGGACTGCGACCAGCGCGAGCGCCACGAGTGCGACCACTGGGGTGAACCCGGGGCCGTCCCCACCGGGCGTCTCGCCGCCCTCGTTTCCGTCCCCGTCGGCCTGGGGCGCGTCGCCGACGTCGCCGCCGGACTCGCCGCTCTCGTCGGCTCCCCCGGACCCGTCGCTCCCGTCCGTGTCGCCGGACCCCGTCTGCGTCTCGGTGTCGCTCTCGGTAGCCGGCGTCGGCGTCTGCGCTGGCGTGCTCCCGCCGGAGGACCCATCGAGGGAGACAGACTCCGTGCTCGCGTCGACAGTGAACGTCTCATCTATCTGGTTGTCGTTCGAGTCGGTGACGATGATCCGAATCCGCGTCTCACCATCACCGACGGCGAGGGTCTGGTCGATGTCGACCCTGCTCGTCGTGTCTCCCGCGTACGCCTCCTGGATGTCGATGACGTCCTCGGAGTCCGGATCCGACGATTGGGCGACCACTCTCCTGATTTCACCGCGGTCGACGCGACCCCGGACCCTGAGCTGGCCGTCCTCGAACCCGGTCCGGTCCGCGTCGAGCGTGATCCGCGGCTCGATCTGTCTGTCGTAGACCACCGTGATGGACTCCGAGTGGCTGTTTCCGGCGTTGTCGGTCGCCTCCACGCGGAACTCGTTGGGTCCCTCGCTCAGTTCGACCTCCTCGTTGATGTCGACCGAGAGCCGGGCCGGGTTGGGTGCGGGACTGCGCTCTGTGAGTGGCTGAAACGTCGTCCCGTCGGGCCGCTGGACTTCGACGGTCTGGAGTTTCACGTTGTCCGAGACCGCTCCCCGGATCCTGACCTGTGGCGCACCCGTCCGCTCTGGGGCGCTCAACTCCACCGTCGGGGCTTCGTTGTCGTCCATCGTCAGTGTGAACTCGTGGACCCGCACGTTGCCCATCTCGTCGGTGTACCGGACCCGGATGTCGTTTTCCCCGTCACCGAGGAACAGTTCCTGCTCGAAGGACTCGCCGGAGTCCTGAAGTTCGTGGGTCGCGACCGACTGCTCCGACGTCCCGCCGTACCGGTACTCGAAGACGCGCCTGATCTCGATGGTCTCGGCGCCGGTGTGGTCGTCGATGTTCCCGGCGAGGGTCACGTTGGCGTCGCCGACGGTCGTGGTGTCAGGCGGTGGTGCCTTGTCTGGCGTCCGGAACGGGCTCGTGTACTCGATCAGTGGCGCTGCCCCGTCTCTCAGGATAGTCGCGTCGAACGTCGATGTCTCCTCGGCGTTGACGATTATCCGCACGTCCTGTTCGCCGTTGTCGAGGTCGAGAGTAGTCGATTCCGAGAACGACTCCGAAGCCGGTTCGTAACTTTCCCTGATCTCGCCGTTGACCCGCACCTCGACGAGTTCGATGGACGAATCCGCGGAGGCCTCGATGTCGACGGTCGGGTCGGAATCGGTCCGGACGGTTTCACCGTCGGAAACCGCCTGGCCGTCGACCGACACCGACACTGTCGGCTCGGCGAGGGCGACGCCCGTCATCGCCCCCGCAACGAGGAGTATTGTCAGGAGAACAACTGCTCCACGAACCAGTGCCGATAGCAACATACGTGAGTCATTGCTCTTCCCCTACTTACAATTTTCCGCTGTCGACCGAGCGAGGTGAGCAAGGGAATCCGAAGAGACAGACATCGCGAGGTCCCGGACGCGGAGTTCGTCAAACCGGGGCCGCATCTCTGTCTCTCTCGCACCGATTGTGGTCGATAATAAACATACACCGGAGCGACGCGTTCTACAGACGGAGCAGCCGAGTGCCCCGGGGCCCCAGCCGGCGGTTCACTGACGCCCGAATGCAACCACGATTGTCCGGAATCAGGTGCGGTTGGGCAGTCACACCGTAACAATCAAGCGGAAACCGGGAAACCTAGCGTGTATGGGCGCCGACCAGGAGCAACGAACCGTACGGTGTCTCGTCGCCAAGGTCGGACTCGACGGCCACGACCGGGGCGCACACGTCATCTCGCGGGCCTTCCGTGACGCCGGATTCGAGGTGATCTATTCGGGCCTCCACCGGGCACCCGAGGAAATCGTCCAGGCGACCGTCCAGGAGGACGTCGACGTGCTGGGCATCTCGATCCTCTCGGGGGCACACGACACGCTCGTGCCCAAGATCATCGACGGGCTGGAGGAGTACGACGCCTCCGGGGACACGCTCGTCCTGGTCGGGGGTATCATTCCTGACGAGGACGAGGAGCAACTCAAGGAACTGGGCGTCGCCGAGGTGTTCGGACCGGGCGCGCCGATGCAGGAGATGATCGACTTCGTCCGCGAGAACGTCCCCGACCGGCGATGACCGACGACCTCGTCGAGGAACTCCTGACCGGCAAACACCGTGCGCTGGCCCGCGTCATCACCAAGATCGAGAACCGCCAGCCAGGCTACCGGGAGATCGTCTCCCGGCTGCACGAACACACCGGCACCGCGGACGTGATCGGCATCACGGGGAGCCCCGGCGCCGGCAAGTCCACGCTGGTCGACAAGATGGCCGCAACCTACCGCGAGCGCGGGCTGACGGTCGGCGTCATCGCCATCGACCCCTCCTCGCCCTTTACCGGCGGGGCCGTGCTCGGCGACCGCATCCGCATGGGGTCGAACGTCGGCGACATGGACGTTTTCTTCCGCTCGATGTCCGCCCGCGGGTCGCTGGGCGGGCTCTCGACGGCCACCACTGACGCGGTGAAGGCACTCGACGCCTTCGGCAAGGACAAGGTCATCATCGAGACGGTGGGCGCCGGCCAGAACGAGATCGACATCGTGAAGATGGCGGACACGGTCGCGGTGCTCGTCCCGCCCGGTTCCGGCGACGACGTCCAGATGCTCAAGGCCGGCATCCTCGAGATCGCCGACGTCTTCGCCGTCAACAAGGCCGACCTCACGGGCGCGGACCGCACCGTCCAGGAACTGCGCGAGATGATCCAGTACCGCCAGGGGGACGTGTCGGTCGACGCCGGCCACCACGGCCCCGGCGCGGGGATGGAGGACCTCGACAAGCCCGGGGAGGATGCGGACGGCTGGCTTCCCCCGATCGTCGAGACAGTCGCCAACAGGGACGAGGGCGTCGACGAGTTCCTCGAGGCGCTCGCAGACCACCGCGAGTACATCGTCTCGGCCGGCCGGCTGGCCGAACGCGAGCGGACCCGCCACCGCGAGGAGATACGCACGCTGTTGCGCGAGGACATGAGCGAACTGCTCGAGGAAGAGATCGACCACCGGGGCGGCCTCGACCGGTACGTCGAGCGGGTCCGCGAGCGCGAGACGGACCCCTACGCCGTCTCGGACGAACTGCTCGGCCCCCTGGCGGAGTGTGTCCGTCGGACGCGCGAGGAGTGACGGGTCCTTTTTGTTCGTGCCGGCCGTGCCCTGATACATGAAACTCCGGAACGTCCTGGGCGTTGCGGCCGGCACGGTCGGGTTCACGGCCGTGGCCAACCGGCTGCTGACCGCCCGAGCGGGGGAGTTCGAGCCGTTCCTCGAGGGCGACCACGACACCTACCGGTGGCGCGGGTTCGACATCGCCTACACGGAGGCCGGCGACCCCGGCGACCCGGACCTCCTGCTGTTGCACGGGATCAACGCCGCGGCGTCGGCCCACGAGTTCGCCCGCGTGTTCGGAGCCCTGAGCGAGGACTACCACGTCGTCGCGCCGGACCTCCCCGGGTTCGGGCACTCCGACCGCCCGCCTCTGCTGTACTCGGCGTCGCTGTACGCCACCTTCGCCGGTGACGCCATCGAGGATCTGACCGGCGAGCAGCCGGTGGTCGTGGCCTCGTCGCTGTCGGGTGCCTACGCCGCGATGGGCGCCCGAGAAGCCGACGTGGAGAGACTGGTGCTGGTCTGTCCGACCGACACCTCGATGGGCGGCCGGCGGACCTGGCTGCGGTCCGTGCTCCGGACACCCGTGCTGGGCCAGGGGCTGTTCAATCTCACGGCCAGCAAGCGCGCGATCCGCTACTTCCACGCCGACCACGGCTACTACGACACGGCCAACCTCACCGACGAGGTGGTCGGCTACGAGTGGACGACCGCACACCAGTCGGGTGCCCGGTTCGCGCCCGCGTCGTTCGTCAGCGGCTTTCTCGACCCCGAGGAGGACCTCGACGACGTCCTCGCGGACCTCGCAGTCCCGACGACGCTCGTCTGGGGCCGGGAGGCCGACATCACCCCGCTCTCGGAGGGGCGGACGCTCGCCCGGCGCGCCGACGCGCGGCTGGTCGTCTTCGACGACTCCCTGCTGTTGCCCCACGTCGAACACCCCGACCAGTTCGTCGACGTCGTCCGCGGCGAGGGTCCCGCCGAAACCGACGGATAGCCTCGCACCCCCGTTCGGCGACCGGTCCGAGTGCGTCGGCCTGCATCCCTGGCGGCGGTCGGTGCGAGTCACCCGAGGACGAGAACGGCGTTGTGAACCGTCACCGTCAACGTCACCGCAGCGAAGAGACCGAGAAAGACCGCAGCGTTGCGATCCGATAGCAGTGCCCACCCGGCGACCAGCCAGCACATCGCCGCGAACTTCACCAGCCACAACCCGGCCGGACCGAACGCAGCCATCGCGGCGCGGACTACTGCGTTGCCCTCCTAGAGGCCGGCGGCAGTTCCCACCAGCGTCAGGAGGATGTCCGCGACGGTGGTGGCGAGGATAATCGCCCAGAGAGTAGCGTGGACGCGGGTCATCCGGCGCTCCCGGTGGCGGGTGAATAGTTGCCCCAATCCGGAGTCGATCTCGTCGGAACGTCGACTGCCCATCAATCGAGGATGTCGGAGACGCGGCGCGGTTCGCCGGACAGGGCCGGGTCCGCCTCGATCATCTTCAGTACCTCGTGGTCGGTGACGTCGGGGTAGGACTTGCCGATGGCGTCCTCGATGAGCGACTTCTCCAGGCGGAACTCCGTCTCATTGTAGACGACATCGACGCCGTGCTCGTCGAAGGAGAGGACCGTCATGGACACCTGTAGGTGACTGAGAGACAAAAAGGTACAGACGCGGCCAGCGGGACCCCCGGCCCCGCCGCCGGATGCCGTCACTCCACGGCCAGTGTCAGCGTCAGGTCCGCGCCGCCGGCCAGCGCAGCGACCAGTTCCCGGTCGAGGTCGGCAGCCGCGGCGTCGGCCTTGACCATCGCTGTCCGGTCGTCGATGTAGTCGCTCGTGCGACAGACGAGGCTCCGGTCGCTCGAAAGCGACAGCCCGGGGTCTCCCCGTCCCACGACGCGGTCCCTGTGACCGGCAGCTTCCAGCGTCGCCACCACGCGAGTGTCGGCCGACTGGCATGCCTCGACGAACTCCCCGTCGAAGTCCGCTGGTGTCCGGTCGGCCTCGATACCCAGGATGCAGTCGCCGGCAGGCGTCAGATAGCCGTCGCTGGTCACCTCGAACGTGCTCGCGTGTTCGGCCGAGACGTGTTCGTGTCCGGTCGCGCGGAGGACCTCCTGCATACGCTGACGTGTGTTCCGGAGGTATTTGAGCGGGCGGATCAGGACCGGCGTTGTTCGACACCCACCTCGACGTCGGAGCCGCTGACGTAGGCCGCCACGCGAACCCCGAGCAGGCTGATGAGGATCGAGGCGAGGATGAACAGCGCCAGGTGCGATCCGGACGCGACGGTGAACCCGTCGACTGCGACCGGACCGAAGTCGGTCGGCGGGACCGACACCGTCTCGAAGACGCCCGACCGTTCGAGGAAGTAGACGGCGAACCCCCGGACTGCGAGGCCGACGGCGATGGCCACGAACGGGAGGTTGACGTACGCGCTCCCGAGGTCGTCGTCGCGGATGAGTTCGTCGATGAGCCGGCCGGTACTCGCTGCCAGCGCCGCAGCGGTCAGCCAGGGGACGCTGTGGTAGGCAAAGCGCATCGCGAGGATGAACTCGCCGAGCCCCTCCGCGTCCATCCCGGAGACGCCGAGCGCGCCCGCGAACAGCCCGACCAGCGCCAGGCCGACCCCCACGACGTAGGTCACGAGCGACACCTGGCCGGAGTACAGCGCCTCGCGGGTCCCCGCGGGGATGCGGGCGACGTAGTCGCCGACACCCAGCCCCTTGTAGAGCAAGAAGAGCCCGACCGCGGCGGCGATGGCGCCGACCGCGACGGTCGGGCTGTCTGCGACGAACAGCAACACGGGGAACGCGAGGAGTGCCGCTCCCAGCGGGATGAGGACCGACTTGCGGAGTTGCTCGTCGGCGAGGAACTGCTTCAGGAGGTAGTAGGTAGACTCGATGTCGCGGGCCTGCCGGACCACCACGCGGTCGACGGCGTCGACGGTCACCCGGCTCTCGATGATGGGCACCAGGCGCTCGTCCTCCGCGCTGTCGACGACCACCACGGCGGACCCGGGGTCGTGGGTCTCGATCAGCGCCTCGACCTGGCGGGCCACCTCGCGGTCCCCTGCCACCGATTCGCTCGCGACGGAGACGACCGCGACCACCGAGTCATCGATGTCCCTGGCCACCCGCAGCCCCTCGAGGAGGCAGTTGACCCGGCTGTCCTCGGGGTCGTTGACCCCCAGCGTCGTGACGAGCGACTCGACGGACTCGCGGCCCACGACCGGGGGGTCGACGTCGAGGGCATCGCCGCGGTGGAGGCAGACGACCAGCGTGCTCACGGCCGAATCCTAACGGCTAGAACATAAAAATCCTCCCTCGGTAGTGGTCCCGAGTGCCCCCCTGTCACCCGCTACCGGGGTCGTGGATACCCTCGCCTGTCACGACCGAGTCCAGCAGGCGCGTCGGCGTGGCGTCGTAGGCCGGGTTGTCGATCTCGAACCCCTGGGCCGGTTCGAGCATCACCTCGCTGGCCGGGCGCTGTTCGTTCTCGAAGAGCAGGCCGCTGTCGACGAGTTTGGCCGCCGACCCCACGACTGTGACGGGCACGCCGACGTCCGCCGCCGTCGCGGCGATCGGATAGGTGCCGACCCGGTTGTACAGGCGGTCGTCGACGATACAGCTCATCCCGAAGACGACGCGGTCACACTCGGGGAGGTAGTGGCCACTCGCCGAGTCGACCACCAGGTGCGTCTCGACTGCCTCGATCTCCGCGAGCTGGCGTGCCATCTTGCGCCCGAGGTAGCGCGGCCGCGCCTCGGTGACATAGACAGTGAACGTCGCCCCGGCGTCGACGGCCGCCTCGATGGCCGAGAGCACCGTCGTCGAATAGTCGTGGGTGAGCAGCGTCTCATCACCGGCCAGCAGTTCACCGGCCCGCGTTGCGGCCTGCTGCTTGCCCCGCTCGACGCGCTCGGTGACGTCCTCGATGGCGTCGAGAGTCAGTTCCTGTGCCTCGGTGACCGTGTCCGGATCGGCGTCGGTGACGGTCCCGACGATCTGGCTCTGGGTGTTGTGCAACGACGCGTGGGAGGGGTTCGCCCGCCGGAGGATGCTGCTGTTGCGGTCCAGCGACTGGAGGTACTCCTCGACTGTCGGGAACTCCCGCTCGGTCAGTTCCCGGAGCGCACGCGCGGCCTTGACCGCGACGACCGAGGAGCTGTGTGTCTGCATATCCGCTATCTCCCCGGCTGTCTCGTCGATCATGTCTCCCCAATCGCGTCGCCGCGACAAATGGCTTTCCCGGCCGGTGACCGGGCCTCGCCCGGGTCCACCGAACCACATATATTCGTGCCGGCACAACGCCGGACGAATGCGTCCCGACGACCGCGGCGTCTCCGAGGGGATGAGCGTCGCGGCTCTGGTGTTGCTGACCGTGGTTGTGACCGCCTCGGTCGGCATCGGGGTCCTGCTCGCGGACGAGGAAGGGGAAAACAAGCTGGGTGCCGAGTTTTCCTTCCAGCACTTCTCCGACCGGCAGGCCCTCCTGATCACCTACGAGGACGGCGGGAACCTCTCTGCGAACAGCGTCGTCGCGAGGGGGACACCGAGGTGACCTGGGCGGAACTGGGCGGGCTCGAGGAGTCGGCGACCATCTCGCCGGGCGCGGCCGTCCAGCTCAGCGAGGGCAACGCCTACGGGGCGGAGGTCACCGAGGACACCAGCGTCACGGTCCGTTACGTCGAGGGCGACAACGAAACCGAACTCGCCACCTGGAGTGGTGGGTAGGACCGGTCGACAGGAGCGGGCTACCGCCAGACCCGGCTACCCCTTGATGTTGCAGACCGGGAACGTGCGGGCCACGCGGTCGCCGATACCCAGCGCGTCCGAGACGCGGACGACTTCGTCGACGTCCTTGTAGACGCCGGGTGCCTCCTCTGCGACGGTCGCGCCACTCTGTGCCTTGACGTAGACGTGGTCCTGCTCGCGCAGGTCGTCCATCACGTCCTCGCCCCAGTACTCCTGTTTGGCCTGCGTGCGCGACATCAGGCGCCCGGCACCGTGTGCGGTCGACCCGAACGTCTCCGACAGCGAGTGGTCGCCGCCCCGCAGGACGTAGCTGCCCGCGCCCATGCTCCCCGGGATGATGATGGGCTGGCCGACGTCCCTGTAGGCCCGCGGGACCTGCGGGTGACCCGCCGGGAACGCACGCGTCGCACCCTTCCGGTGGACGAACACTTCCCGGTCGCTCCCCCCGACGTCGTGGACCTCCTTCTTGGCGATGTTGTGAGCCACGTCGTACAGCAGGTCCATGCCCATCTCCTCCCAGGAGCGGTCGAACACCTGCTCGAACACACGGCGCGTGCGGTGGGTGATGAGCTGGCGGTTCACCCACGCGAAGTTGATCGCCGCACACATCGCCCGGTAGTACTCCTCTGCGAGGTGTGACCCGGCGGGCGCCGCTGCGAGTTCCTTGTCGGGGAGCCGGTTCAACAGCCCCTGGTGGGTCTGCTCGACCTCCCGGAGGTAGTCCGTACAGACCTGGTGGCCCAGTCCCCGCGAGCCACAGTGGACGAGCACCACGATCTGGTCTTCCCGCAGGCCGAACTCGCTGGCGACGCTCTCGCGGTAGATGTCGGTGACCCGCTGGACCTCCAGGAAGTGGTTGCCACTGCCGAGGCTGCCGACCTGGTTTTTCCCGCGGTCCTTGGCCTGCTGGGAGACCGCCCCCGCGTCGGCCTCCGGCCGGCGTCCCTCGTCCTCGCAGTGAGCCAGGTCGTCCTCGACGGCAAAGCCCTCCTCCAGGGCCCAGTCCATCCCCCGGTCGAGGATCGCCTCGATATCGGCCATCGACCCCTCGTAGACCCCGCCCCCGCCTAGACCGGAGGGGATGTTCGCGAAGAGTGTGTCGACGAGTTCCGCCTCGCGGCCTTTAATTTCATTATATTTTAAATTTGTTTTTAACATTCGGACGCCGCAATTTACGTCGTAACCGACCGCTCCGGGGCTAATACAGCCGTTTTCGGCATCGAGAGCTGCGACCCCACCGACGGGGAAGCCATAGCCCTGGTGGCCGTCGGGCATGCAGACGGCGTACTCCTGGATGCCGGGGAGGTGGGTGGTGTTGCGGAGTTGCTGGAGGGTCTTGTCTTCCTTTATTTCCTCGAGCAGTCGTTCGCTGGCGAGGACGCGTGCGGGGACGCGCATCTCGCCGGACTGGGGGATTTCCCAGACGTAGTCCCGGACCTTCTCGAGTGTGACCGAGCCGGCGTCGAACGTGGTCATGGTGCATACTCCGCCGGGGACAGAAAAGAAGGTTGTCGTGCGCTTGGAACTCCAGGAGAGCGGCTGGTCGGCCCTCGCAGAGGCCGACGTCGGAATAGCATACCCGCACTCGCACTTGTTCCTCGACGAAACAGCCAGCGAGCGGCGGCCCCTCTACGACGCGTTCCTGTCGTATCAGCGTCAGTTAGATACGTTTATTACTCGGCCCGCGGTACGTACGCGCGGATGGGAACTGTTAGCAGTTCACTCGAACAGGAGGCCAAGTCGATTTTCAGCGACCTCGGATACACTGTCTCCGGTGAGGGCAGCGAGTTCCGGGCGACGCGCAAGTGGCGTGTCGTCGAAGTGACCCCGATGCCCGAACCGTGTGAACCACCCACAGCGGGGGAGATGCGGTGTTTCGTCACGTGGGCTGACACCGTCTCCACGATCGAGCAGCGACTCCAGGGGGCCGACCCCGACTACGAGTGGGCGATTCTCGGGGTGACCGGCGAGGGCGACTACCAGGTTGCACATCCCGTCTGACCGCCCAACATCGGCTCTCCGAGCGTGAGAGTATCATTCACGCGACCTTTATACGCACCGACCGCGCCGTCGTCGTCGCAGTCTGGGGCACGGCTCATCTGACTGGCGTGTCCGGGTACATCGCCGCACAGCCAGACGAACGGGGTGCGAACTGACAGGGCGGAGGTGGCGGGATTTATACGGGACGGACAGCAACCGGGGGACGAGAATGGTCCTCCAGGTGTTGACGACGCTCGCGGCCGGTGCCGTCTTCGGGCTCGCGCTCGCGGCGCCGCCGGGACCGATGAACGCTATCATTGCCGAGGAGAGCGTTCTCCGCGGGTGGGGGGCAGGGTTCAAAGCCGGGCTCGGGGCGATGTCGGCGGATTTCTGTTTCTTTTTACTTGCGCTGGTGGGCGTCGTCGCCATTATCGACGACCTGCCCGTCCTGCGGGGCGTCATGGTCGGCGTCGGCGGACTCCTGATGCTGTACTTCGCGTACGACGCCGCCCGGGACGTACAGGCGACCCTGGCGCCCGAGGCCGAGGCAGCCGGCCAGAGCAAGGGCTTCCGGAAGGCGTTCGTGCTGGCACTGACCAACCCCTACCAGATTCTCTTCTGGCTGACCGTGGGCGTCGGACTGCTCGAGCGCGGGACCCACGACCTGCTCGCGGAGACGCCCTACGCCGGGGAGGCGCTGGCGGGGACGCTGGTCGTCCAGACCGGGAGCGCGGCGCTGATCGTCGGCCTGTTTGGCGGTATCGTCGTCTGGATCGTGGGGTTTCCCGCGACACTGGTCGCTGCCGGCCGGCGTATCGAGGAACTCACGCCGGTCGTCGCCGTGGCCAGCGCGCTGGTGCTGGGCGGGTTCGGTGTCGCTTTCCTCTACGACGCGGCGACGACGCTACTCTAGGTCGACGCCCGCGACTTCGTCGTCGAGCCACTCCCGGAGCCAGCGGACGCGCTTGATACGCCGGTGGGCGATGTCGTGGGCGGTCTGGCTCTCGACGCGGTCGCGGGCGTCCTGGCCGCGTTCGACGACGCGCCCGACCATCTCTGCGGCGTCCATGTGGGTCCGGGCCTCGTAGCCCATCCGCAACAGCATGAGTGCGGCGCCGTTCGCGCCGACCTTGTCGAGGACATCCGCCTCGATGAGACACTGCGTCTCCAGGGCCAGGTCCGTCGGGTCACCCTGGTAGGAGTGGTCTTCGACGGCCGAGCACACCTGGTCGACGAAGGACTGCGGGTAGTCACACTGGGTAGTCAGGTACTCCCGGGCGATGCGGGCCCCCTCTTCGGCGTGGACGTCCTGGTCGACCTCGAGTTTGGCGATGTCGTGGAACAGGGCTGCCACGCGGGTCACGTCGACATTGGCACCCTCCTGGCGGGCGATCTCGGCCGCGAGGTCGACGACGTTGCGAATGTGGTTAAAGCGGTAGGCCGCGGAGTGCCACGGGTACCACCGCATCCGGCCGCCCTCGTCGTCGTTCTCGACGCTTGCGGCGAGATAGTCGTGGACGAACTCCTCCATGGCCGCGAAGTCCTCGGGAGAAACTGGCGACTCGCGTATCTCAACACCCACAGCACCACCTCCTCCGGCCCGGGCGAGCGTAATCGGTCATCTTACCGGTAAAAACGGTAGTTCGGTTCTTTAGCGTTACGACACGGCGCTCTCACACCGTCGACAAATGTCAGAGGCAGTGTGCCAGTCGGCGTAGCGGGGTTCGGGACGGCACCGACTGGACACACCACACGGGGCGGGCTCGCTCACTGTGCACCGATTCCGTCCAAGTCTGTTCGTTTTTAGTTGTTTTCCAATAGCTTTCCCCGCGTTAATACGGTATATTCTGAATCTATATAACTCTTTCCCGACTGTTCATCCAGTTTTTATCGGAGAGAGTGGTCGGACGCGAGTCGTGGCCGGACCGAGTACGTTTATCACCTCCGCAGGCGAACGGTCGGGCATGGAAATACGAGAAGCCCGCCCGGGCGACAGGCCCGCGATCAGGGACGTCGCGCGCCGGTCGATGCAGGCGTCGTACTCTCTGGACCCGACGGCCATCGTGGTCGCAATCGAGGAATGGTACGACGAGAACCGCCTGAAAGACATGCTCAACGACGACGACAAACTCCTCCTGGTCGTCGAGGCAGACGAACAGGTGGTCGCGTTCTCGGACAGCGTCAGGACGGGGGAATCGACCGCCGAAATCCTGTGGCTGCACGTCGACCCGGACTACCGGGGCGAGGACTACGGCGAGAAACTCTTCGAGGCGACCCGGAACCATCTCCGGTCGATCGGCGCGACCAACCTCCGGGGGCGTGTGCTCGCTGACAACGCCGGCGGGAACGCCTTCTACGAGCGCCAGGGACTGGTCAAGGTCGGCGAGGCCGAAGTGAAAATCGACGGCACGCCCTTCCTAGAGAACGTCTACGCCGAGGTCGAGGCCGAACGGATCGGGGAACTCGAACTCGGGGACGGCACGACCGTCTACGTCGACCACGAGAACCAGGAAATCGGCTCCATAGACGACTTCCACGTCGTCTACACGACCCGGGAGGGGGAGGAAATCTACGGCTACTGGTGTGCCAGGTGCGAGTCCTTCGCCAACGCCATGGACGCGATGGGGCGCATCCAGTGTGACGAGTGTGGCAATGCCCGCAAACCCACCCGGTGGGACGCCGCCTACATGTGAACCGCCTCGGGGTCAAGCCCCGTGACATTCGCCTTGACCGCTTGTAAATAAAGGTTATTTGATGTTTATCCCAATCAATAATACGGGGGCATGGTAATGACAGGTAACAGGCGAAAAATAAATGAAACGCTCGCAAGGGAACGGCGTGCCCGACCCGGGAACGGACCCGCTGGCCCGTCCCGATGGCGGTGAGCCGTCACTGTTCGCCGCAACACCGCACCCCGTCGTGGAGTACGACGATAACGAGGAACCGACGGTTCGCCGCGTCAACGGGGCGTTCGAGGATGTTTTCGACCCGGCGGACTCCGTCGCTGGCGCTCCGCTGGCGTCGCTGTCGGTGTTCTCTCCCGAGGATTCCGGAGAATCGCCGATAGTCACGGCCGTCCGCG